>JAPYPT010000428.1 GCA_029937535.1 Alphaproteobacteria bacterium | reverse complement strand
TTGTTTTTCGAGGCGGCGATATCGGCGGACATGTCGCGGGGGTCCGTGGCGCCGATATTTATCTCCGAGACCATGGCCCGGCGCGGCAGACAGACCGCCATCATGACGGCGGCGGAAATATCCTCGGGCTGCATCATGCGCGCACGGGTATCAGCGTCCGGCACCAGGGGCCGGTTGTCCATGATCGGGGTATCCACTTCACCCGGAGACACCGTGATGGCGCGAATACCATGGACCCGCATTTCCTGGGCCAGAACATTCATATAAACCCGCGCCGCGGTCTTGGCGGCGCTGTAAACCGAGCCCGCCATGACCGAAGGATTAACCCCGGCCATGGACGCAATCATGACAATGTCCCCGCTTCCCTGATCGATCATGGGCTGCAACAGGGCCTTGGTCATCATGGCCGGGCCCATGGTATTGACGTCCATGACGCCGCGCCATTCTTCCGCCCCGATATACCGCACGCTTCGGACGATGGAGCTAAAACCGGCGTTGTTGATGAGAATATCGATGGTGCCGTGTTCCGCCAGCAAGGCCTCGGCGCATTGTTCGATGGCCACCGGGTCGGTTAGGTCGCAGGTGACGGCACTAGCCGTGCCGCCCGCATCGGTAACAGCCTTGACCGTCTCTTCCAACGGCCCGGCCCGGCGGCCGCAAACAATAACCTTGGCGCCGGCCGCCGCCAAATCAATGGCAACGGCGCGGCCAATGCCGGTGCCGCCGCCCGTTACGAAAGCGGTTTGGCCTTGTAATGTCGTCATGATGGTTTCCTCTCCTATTTACTGGGCGCATCATCCACGTCAACAGGCCGGATGCCAAGGGCCAAGTCACGGCGTTTATTAGACAAACCTGAATCATTGTCTGAATAATGAAATTTCGCACGGCAAATGCTATCATCACCGAAAGCGGTCCGCGGAAACCGCCGTCACCCTCGAAATTCCAAGGATTAAATAACCATGGCGTTGAGTGAAACCATCAAGGCAGGGCCCGCATCGGGCAAATTGGATCATATCCCAGGCCATCTGGGGCTGCCCATTTTCGGCAACACGTTTGATTTCCTGAAAGATCCCATCGCCTTTCATAACGGGCGGCGGGAACAATATGGCGACGTCTACAAAGTCAGCATTTTCGGCGGGCAAACCGTAGTCCTGCGCGGCGCCGACGCCTTGGAATATGTCTTGATGGACCGGGACAAGAATTTCGCCTCCCGGCGCGGCTGGGATCTACTTTGGCGATTGTTCCCCAACGGCCTGATGCTGCGGGATTTTGACGATCATCGCAGCCATCGCCGGATCATGCAGGTGGCCTTCAAACCCCAGCCCATGCGCGACTATATGTCGGGCCTGAACGATGGCATCGCCAATTCCATGCGGGCATGGGCGCCGTCGTCCCGGTTTGAATTCTATCCGGCGATCAAGAACCTGACGCTGGAGCTGGGCGCCTCGGTCTTTTTGGGGCTGAAGATGGGCGATGACGCAGCGAAAGTGAACCAGGCGTTCATGGACGAAGTTGCGGCCTCCGTCGCCGTGCTGCGCCGGCCCTGGCCGTTCACGCCCATGCGCCGGGGCGTCAAGGCGCGGGCATTTTTGCTGGATTATTTCCGCGACATCATTCCGGCCCGGCGGGCGGGGGACGGGAATGACATGTTCAGCCAGTTCTGCCGCGCGGAATCGGAAGATGGCGCCTTTTTCACCGATGACGAAATCGTCGATCATTTGAATTTTCTGCTAATGGCGGCCCATGACACCACCACATCGGCCCTGTCGACGATGGTTTGGGCCCTGGCGGAATATCCCGAATGGCAGGATGCGGTGCGGGAAGAGGTTCTGGCCGTCGGCACGGAACAACTGGACTTTGACGCCCAGGATCAACTGGCCGTGACCGAACGGGTGTTCAAGGAGGCCCTGCGCTTCCGCCCGCCGGTGATGTTCATACCGCGCTTTGCCGAACGCCCCTTCGAATTCGGCGGTTACCAGATCCCGGGCGAGACATCGATCTCCGTCAGCCCGGTCCTGGTCGCCATGTCGGAAAAACACTGGACCCAGCCGACGAAGTTCGATCCGGACCGCTTTTCCGACAACCGGGCCGAGGACCGCAGCCATCGCTTCGCCTGGTCGCCATTTGGCGGCGGGGCGCATAAATGCATCGGCATGCATTTTGCCCTCATGCAGGTGCGCGCCTTCGTGTTTCAGTTCCTACGCAATTATGAAGTGGCCTTGCCCGAAGGCTATGAAGCCCGCTGGCAGGCGCTGCCCATTCCCAAGCCCAAGGACGGCCTGCCGGTCGTTCTCAGCCGGCGATAGCCCCCGCCATGAACACCGCGCCGCACCGGCTGTTTGGTTTTCTTCTATCGGTGCTGGTTGCGGTGGCGGCGTTCGAGGCCCGGGCGGAGGATCCCTGCCGCCGGCCCGGCACGCCGCAGGAAGCCAAGGCTTTGGCGGAAAAGGCCGCCGATCATATGGCCGAAGTGGGGCCGGAACAGGCCTTCGCGGATTTCATGTCACCCCAGGGCGATTTCGTGCCGTTCGACCTCTATGTCTTTGTCTTTGACCGCCGGGGGACGTTGTGGGCCAACGGCCGCTTTCCCGGGCTGATCGGCAGCACCATCGCGGGCGGTCTGGACGGCGGCGGCAGCGGCGGACAGGACGGCATGACCGGGGC
>JAPYPT010000120.1 GCA_029937535.1 Alphaproteobacteria bacterium | reverse complement strand
GCGGCCCAAGGTCGCATTACAGTCATTGCCGGGCTCGACCCGGTAATCCAGGGCAACAAACTCAGGTGTTTGCGGCTCTGGATCCCCGGGTCTCCGCTTCGCTACGCCCGAGGATGACGGTCTGTGCTGTAGTCCACTTACCCCAAGTGCGCCAAATACTGCGCCACGTAATCGGTCTTGACCTCGGCCCGGTAGGCCTCCATCAACTTTGCGGTCACCGGGCCCGGCACGGCGCCATCGCCGATGACGCCGCCGTTGAAGTGGCCCATGGGGCAGAGGCAGAGCGAAGTCGAAGTTATGAAGGCCTCGTCCGCCGTCGCCGCATCATAGGGCGCAAGATCATCTTCCTGGATTTCGATGCCAAGGTCCCGGCACAGATCCATGGCCACGGCGCGGCTGACGCCGGCTAGAACATACTGCGCCTTGGGGGTGCGCACCTTGCCGTCATGCACCAGGAATATATTGCTGCCGCTGCCTTCGGTCAGAAAGCCGCGGGTATCGAGCAGCACGGGCCAGGCATCGGGCGATGTTTTCTGGGTTTCCAGGCCGGCGACGATCAGGTTCAGATAATTGTGGGTCTTGGCCGCCGGATTAAGGGCTTCGGGTGGCGTGCGCCGGGTCGCGGGGACCACCACGTCGATGCCGTCACGGAACAGCGCCGCCCGCTTGGCCAGCGGCAGGGGCACACAGGTCACGATCACCGTGGCGCCCGCATCCGCGCCCGAGCCGTCGGGGTAATTGGCGCCGCGGGTGACGCGCAGGAACACCCAATAATCATCGTCGGGACCCAATAGGTGGGCATTGCGGGCCACCACGTCCTCGGCAATGGCGCAGAATTCATCGACTCCCAGACCGGGATCGATTTGCACATAACGGAGCGAGCGCATCAGGCGTTGCACATGCTCCCTCAGCCGGTAGATCTTGCCGCCGAAGGTGCGCGCGGTATCAAACACCGCATCGCCATAGATGAAACCACGGTCGGAAATAGAGATCGTGGCGCGGGATTCGGGCACATATTCGCCGTTCAGGTAGACCACGCGCTCGTTCAACAGACTATCGTTCATTCCGCAGCTCCCACTAGAGCAACCTGCGTTCATTTGAACGCAGATAAGTTGCTCTAAACCTTTGAATTAGATCAAATTATCAGCCCAAAAACGATTCTGTTTTTAGGCTGTTTGATCTAACTCGCGTTCACAACCAAAAGCTTCCAAACCGCCCTTGAATTCGGTTTGGGCAAATATGTCCGGCAACAGCTCTTTCAGCCAGTCCCGATCCATCTCGATGCCATTGGCCTTCAGGAAAATCTCGCCCTCGTCCAGCACCATGTCCCAATCATCCTGGCAGCGGTAACGCTTGGAGATATCGTCGTGGGGTTGCTGGCCCAGGGCCTGGACCAGGATGTCGGTCCAATTCAACACCTCGAACTTGCCGCCTGCCTCGAGCCCGGCAAGCTGGCCGTGGCAGCCGTGATAGAGGGAGACCAGAACATCGATATCATCCGCCTCCGCCCGGGCCAGGGTTGCCGCCCGCGCGGCCTGCTTCAGGCCCGGCGAGCGGTCGGCGCCCGAGCCACCGCAGGTATAACCAGGCTCCGAAATCGTATCGACCAGGGTCAGCCCCGGCACGGCGGCCAGCATTTGGGTTACGTTGCGGCCCACCTCGTCCATGCCGTCATGGGTATGCAGCAGCACCCGTTTATTGACCGGCTGGATAAATTTCGCCGCCAAGCCCTCCGCGCGCGCCACCAGATAATTGGTGACGTGGTCAAATTCAAAACTGGCGGTGCGGAAACCGGACAGGGTTTCCCCCAGATGCAGGACGCAGGACGGACACCAGCTCAAGACCTCCTTGGGCTGGAAGCCGGCGAAGCGGTTGATGGTGCCGTCCACGACTTTTTCGGCGCTTCCCTGATTACCCTCCCACTTCGATTGGATGATACCGCAACAGGCGCCGGGCCCGCCGACAACTTCATAATCGACTTCAAGATGATCCAGCAGTGTCATGGCATTAAACAATAAATGCGGAGTCCGAATTGGGTTGCAACCGGTGTAAAAGACAACCTCGGCCGGATGGGCTCGGGGATTGCGCAACAGTTTATCGAACTCCGGCGGGGCCAGTTGCATGGCCGCCATGATGCGGATGGCGCGGGACATACGGCGGAATAGCTGCGGCGTGGGGCTGTCTTGCTCCGCCTCCACCGTGTTGGCCAGCATCAGCATGCGGCGGGGATTGACCGCCTCCGGGCAGGCCGGAATACAGAGCCCGCAGCCATTGCATTGCCGGGCCCAATCCATTGCCGCGCCCGCAAGCGGCGTGCCGTCCCGCAGTAACCCCAAGACACCGCCCGGACCACCAATGACAGCGGGTTCATCGCCGGCCTTGACATCGGTGAAGGGCGTGACCGGGCAAATCTCGACACATTTACCGCACGCGGTGCAATCCGAGACCAGGGCGCCACGCTCCTGCTCCAGGAAATCGTCCAAGGACTGTTTATTCGCTGTTGCCATCGCGCCAGTGTTTCCCGGCTGGAGGCGAAGGTCAAGCCGCGCCTGTCTTCTTTTGCCTCTTGGCCTTGACCTTTGCCTTGGCCGCATCGGCCCGCAACGCCGCATCCGCCGCGCCGCGCGACCAGGTCAAAAATTCATCCTCGTTGTCCAGCACATCCACCGGGACCGTCCAATAGCTGTTCAGGCCCCGTTTCTTGCCCTGGCGCAGATAGCTGAACGGCTCCATGCCGGCGGCTTCATAAACGGGGCGGTTTTCGTCATCGACCTTGAAATGCAGGACGTCATTGACAACCAGGGCGAACATCAAGCCCCGGTAAAACACCCCCAAACCGCCGAACATCCTCCGCGAGGTGACATGCCCCAACGGTTCGACCAGATCCTCGATATAAGCGCGGTATTCCGGTGAAACGGGCATTGAAACCTAGATTGCCTTGACATGAAGCTCGACGCCTTCATGCCGGCGAAGCAATGCCATGACCTTGGAAATATTACGCAGGCTGGGATTTCCCTTGGCGCTGAGCATGCGCATCAAGCTCTCGGGTTTTCGCTCCGTCAACTTGGCAAGGGCTTGAAACCCAATTGTTGCGTTCACATAGTCGCGCAACAACGTCTTTGCCACGTCAATTTCATCGTTGAGCAGGCATTCCGCCGCCTCCGTCAGAAGGCCTATTCGGAATTCAGGGTCGTTCAGCGCCCGCTCCTGGACGGTTTCCCTAAAATCACGGCTCAATGCCATGGCGTTCACCTTGTCGCTTTCTTGCTTTGTAATTCTTCCAATGTTCGTTCGCGATATCAGTATTTCGCCCCTACCTACGACAATGGATAGCCGGGTCATTTCCATAGTGTCCAATTCAAATTTCAAGCGGCGCCATGACCGGAATGACTAGGACAACTGGCACCAGATTGCCTCTTGGCCCTGGATGCCCGTGTCAAGCACGGGCATGACAATATTAGCAGTTTTTGGCTGATTATTTCCCCATTTCGTCATTGCCGGGCTCGACCCGGCAATCCATTTCGACATCTGGCTCGGACTTGCCCGAAATGCTCCAGAATCAAGATCATCAATTTTGCGAACATTTATGTTAGCAATCAACCGCCGGCCTCACTTATACAGCGGCACCTGATCCTTGGGCTTTCCGATGTGTTCGTACAGTTCGGGGCGGCGCTGGTCCATGAGGGGGTAGCGGCGTTTGACCTCGTCGGCGAAGTTCAGGTCGATCTCGGTGGTGATGATGCCCTCTTCATCGGAAGCGGTGGCGACGATGGTGCCCCAGGGGTCGACGACCATGGACCGGCCCACGTAGCCGATGCCCGTCAAGGGGTCGACGCCATATTGGCCCGAGGCGACGACCCAGCACTGGTTTTCCGTGGCCCGGGCGCGCAGGAAGAACTCCCAATGGTCGAAGCGCGGGCTGAGGAAGGCGGAGGCACAGACGATGACCTCGGCGCCCTTCAAGGCCAATTCCCGGTAGACTTCGGGAAAACGCAGATCGGAACAAACCGAGACACCGATATTGGCCGGAATGGTCTTGAAGACCGGCAGTTCACTCCCCGCCTCCACATGATCGGATTCGCGAATACCGGCCTTAATGTCCGGGCGGTTGGGGGCATCGAACAGATGGGTCTTCCAGTACTTGCCCATGATCTCGCCATCGGGATTGATAAAGGGCGAGGAATTGTAGTGCTGATTGCCGTCTTTTTCGTACATGGAGCCGACGATATACATGCCGTGCTCCCGGGCCTTTGCCGCCAATAGATCGGTGGTCGGGCCCGGAATGGTCTCGGCAATATCGAGATAGGCGTCATCGGAGGAAAACCCCGTGCCGGTCCAGATTTCAGGCAGCACGACAAGTTCGGAGCCCCGCCGCCCCGCCACGTCGAGAAAGCCGAGCATCTTTTCCACAATGGCATCTTTCTCACCGTCCACCGCCGTTATCTGAATGGCGGAAACGGTCATGGGTCTTGCCGTCGTCATGGTCTTAATTCCAATCTACTAGTAGCGGGAGATTTCAACTTCCTTGTCGGTGATGAATTCCAACAGGGCGGGCACCCCCGCCTCGGTCTGTTCAATACCACGCTTGATGGCGGGAATGATCTCGGCAACATCCGTCACCCGCTCGCCATAGCCGCCGAAAGCCCGCGCCATGGCGGCATAATCGCCGGAAATATCCGTGGAACGGTATTTCTCGGTGGAGACCTCCATGATTTTAAGCTCGATCGCCATGGAGAAATTGTTCAACAGGATCGACAGGATGGGAATGCGTTCGCGCACCGCCGTCTCGAAATCCATGCCGGTAAAGCCGATCGCCGCATCGCCCCAGACATTGATGCACAACGCATCGGGCCGCGCCAGCTTGGCCCCCATGGCAAGCCCGAGGCCATAACCCAACTGCGTGGTCTTGCCCCAGCCGATGTAGCTGAGCGGCTTGGTGGCGCGCCAGAACGGGGTTAATTGATCCCGTGGGGAGCCCGCATCATGGGTGATGATGGTGTTGTCCTTGTCCACGGTGTTCTGTAGATCCCACAGCACCCGGTAGGGTGACAGCGGGTTTTGATCGGAGGTCAATTTCGGCTTCCACTCGGCCAGCCAGCCCTCGTGCACGGCGGCGATTTCCGCCGCCACGGGGGCATTGTCCCGCGGCCCGTCGATCATGCCTTCCACCGCCGCGATCAAGGCGTCCAGGGTCAGGGCCGCATCGCCCAACAGGCATTGTTCCGCCGCCACGTCCTTGTTCAGGTCCAGGGGATCAAGGGTGGCGTGAATGTAACGCTTGCCCTTGGGCATGGCGATGCCGAAGGAGGTCTCGGTGAATGAACAACCGACACCGAAAATAACGTCAGCGGCGTGCAGGAATTGATGCACCGCCTTGGGGTAGGCCAGACCGGCGGCGCCCAGTGACAGCGGGTGTTCTTCCGAAATGGAGCTTTTGCCCCCCAAAGACGTGCAGACCGGAATGGCCAGCAATTCCGCGAGTTTGGTCAATTGCGGCCAGGCCTCGGCATAATGAATGCCGCCGCCGGCGTAGATCACCGGATGTTCGGCGGCGACCAGGGTTTCCGCCGCCTTGGCCACCGCCTCCGGATCGGGGCCATAGCGGGTGCCCAGGACCGGTGTGTAGTCCAGCTCCACGGTCATTTCCTCGTTGACCACGTCGGTGGGCAGTTCCACCACGCAAGGGCCGCCCCGGCCGTTGCGCAGTTGCGTGAAGGCCCGGCGCATGATGTTGGGCACCTCGTCGGCATGCGTCACCGGTTCCGTCGTCTTGGCCACCTGGGCCATGGCCTCGGTGGAATTGAAATTCGGGCGGATATGGGCCAGACGCCGGGCATAGCCCATGGGCAGGACCAGGATCGGCACCCCCTCGCCAAAGGCCTGGGCCACGCCGCCATAGGCGTTCTCGGCGCCGGGGCCGTGCTGCATGGCGAAGGCGCCGATTTTCTTGCCCGAGGTCAGGCGCGACATGGCGTCCGCCATGTGCAGCCCGATACGTTCCTGGCGCACAATGATGGGGCGGATATCCCATCGCGCGGCATATTCAATGATGTGGTTGACGGGATAGGCGAAGAGGAAATCGACCCCTTCCCGCTTGAGAATTTCAACGATGGCTTCGACGGCTTTCACGGCTTGGGCGCTCCTATTTTGATTTGCCCAATGATGGCATGGCCGCGCCGCCGCGCCAAACGCCTAATCCGGATCGAAGCGTTGGATTGGGGGCGTCAGTTGGCGCTAATTTGCACCGGTAGGGAGCGGATGCCGCGGATGAAGTTGGAGTAGAGCCGCACCGGCGGGCCCATGACTTCGATCTTCAGGTCACGGCGCAGGATTTCCCGCCACAGGATTTCCAGTTGCAGCTCCGCCAAACGGTCGCCGACGCAGCGGTGGATGCCGGCGCCAAATGATAGATGACGCCGGGCGCGCGGCCGGTCGATCACGAATTCGTCGGGATTTTCGATGGCGCTTTCGTCATAATTTCCGGAAATATACCACATCACCACCTTGTCGCCCTTGGCGATCTTGTGGCCCGACAATTCAGTGTCTTGCAGGGCCGTGCGCCGCATGTGGATGACCGGGGTTTGATAGCGGATAATCTCGGGCACCAGGGTTTTGACCAGGCTGTGATCGGCCCGAAGTTTTTCGTATTCGCCGGGATTGTCGGCAAACGCCAACAGGCCGCCGCTCATGGAATTCCGCGTGGTGTCGTTGCCGCCAACGATCAACAGGGCGATATTGCCGATGAATTCGTTGGGCGGCATATTCGCCGTGGCCTCGGAATGGGCCATCATGGAGATCAGATCGAAGGTCGGGGCCGCCGCCCGGCGCTGTTTGAACAAATCACCAAAATAGGCGGCCATTTCGTGCAAATGCCCCATGCGTTCATCATGGCTTTTCACCACGGCGTCTTCCGAACCGATATCGGCAATGGCCACGTCGGACCAAAAGCTCAACTTGCGCCGGTCCTCGAAGGGAAAGTCGAATAGCGTGGCCAGCAACATCGCGGTCAGTTCGGTGGAGACCAGGTCAACCCAATCAAAGACCTCGCCACGGGGCAGGTCATCCAGAGCATCGGATGTGCGCTGGCGGATCAGATCTTCCATGTTGCGCAAGTTGGTTGGCGCCACGATGGGCGCAACGGTCTTGCGCTGGGCGGTATGGCGGGGCGGGTCCATGCGGATGAAGTTCGGCAGTTCCTCGCCTTGGGGCTGATCGTCAATGCGGATGCCGCCCATGGCGGAGGCGGAGGAATATGTGCCGTGGTCCAGCTCCACCTGCATGATTTCGTCATAACAGCTCAAACACCAATACGGCCCGTACGGGCTATCGGCGCAATAATTGACCGGCGCCTCCTGGCGCAGGCGGGCGAAGACCTCCCGCCAGGTATCGTTTTGGTAGATGCCCGGATCGCTGACATCAATTTGCTCCAAGGCCCGCGTATCCATCCCGCCCATTTGTTTTCCCGCGCTCATGACTGGATTTCCCACGCTAATGCCTAAATCGCCTGAACAACCTAACACATGGCATGCCCGCGTCATACGGTCAGCCGCGGGAACGTGTTTTGAAACGGCTTGCTCTCCCGCCGCCGTACGAGCCCGTAGCGCCAAGTTTATTGGCATGAAGCGCATCTTATGGGAACCTGGATATCCCATAACCTGATTTTTCATATGATGGCGGCAATGGCGAACATCCCTATCGTCTTTATTGGCAACCTGGAATGGGTCGGACCATGTCGAACGTACCTGGTCAGCAATTATCCCCACCGGGCTGCTTTGAAATTGGCCCCCGAATTTCGCCAGTGAGGTAAAGCCGGATGTTTGTTACGCGATTATTTGCCTTTGCCGGCTTGCCGGTATTCAACTTCGCGGTCGCCTACTACGTTTCCGGCGAATATAGGGCCGAGACGTGCGGCGATGGCATTTGCTGGCCGCTGGCGGTCATTGCCGCGAATGGGTTGCTAACGTGGGCTGCAATTTATTTTGGCCTGTTTTTGTTGGCTATCGCGGCCGTCCGGATGCCATGGTTCGTACTGCGCGCGCCACTCTATGCGCTGCTGGCGGGATTGGTCATGATATTGCTGCTCCAGTGCCTTCTATCCTGGTATATGGGCATAACGGGCGGCATGTTGCCAAGCGCCGACATGGTGGTGTTCGTGATCAGCAACGCAGCGCGGATACCGCAGCATTTGCTGCAAACCGCGCCGGCCATGACCCTCGGCGTCGTCTTTTTCACCTTAATGTTTTCCCTTGGTTTGGCGGCGATGATCGTGGGCCCCGCCGGTCGTGTGAAGCTGCCGGCGGCGGCGTCCATTCTTGTCTTTTGGATTGCGGCTGCCTTAGGCACCTATTTCACCGCTCCGCACGCAGAAGCAAAGTTTTCTGCCCTTGCCTTCAACAAGATGCTGTTGGTCAAGGTCGACCCCCGCTTTGACGATTACAAAATGGACGCGTCACTGGAAAAAACCTTCGTCAAACGCTCTCCGCCGGCGGTGCCTGGGAAAATTGGCGGTAATCATCCGGTGATCGTCATTCTGGTGGAATCCCTGCGCCGGGACCTGATCGAAATGGAGCCAACGCCCATACCCTTCCTAAGATCCTTGGCCGAAGGGGGCGGAATATTTTTCGACAAGGCCTATGCCACCGCCTCCCACTCCAATTATGCCGATGTGGCCTTCTGGTATTCCCGCTATCCCATGCGATCCCTAGGCCTGCAACTCTATCTGCCTGAGGCCGATTACCGCGGCACCTCTCTCTTCAAGCTGATGAAGCAATATGGCTATGCCACCGGTTACATCTCGTCACAGAACGAATTATGGGGCGACATGATCAACTGGCTGCGCGTGCCTGGGGAAGTCGATTATTTTTACCACTCGGAGAATTTTGATGGGGAAACCTGGTTAAACAAGGACGATGAAAAAGGTATCATCAAGCTGATCCGCGAGGGCGTGGCCACGGCCGGTAAGATCGAGGATAGCCGGACCCTCGATATCGCCACCCGCTGGATCGATAGCCTGAAAAACCAAGATCGGTTTTTCTTGGGTATGAATTTGCAAAACACGCATTTTACCTATGTCATTCCCCCTGGCGGCGTGACGCCCTATCAACCCTCCGAGATTGAAAGTGGCGCGCTTTATTATTTTTGGCCGAAAGCTCTGAAACAGGTCGTCCGCAATAGATATCTGAACGCGGTACACAATCTGGACCGCCTGTTGGCCGCTTTCGCAGCCCGTTTAAAAGCCAGGAATTTATGGGACAATGCCTTGGTGGTCATCGTTGGCGACAGTGGCGAGGCGTTTCACGAACACGGTGTCGGCAATCATTCGGGGGCCATGTATGATGAAGTAATGCGGACCTTCGTCCTGATAAAGCCGCCCAAAAACTCACCCGTCCAGCGGGGCATCCATAAGGCGACGGTCAGCCATTTGGATATTACCGCCACTATTCCCCGTATTTTGGGTATCCCGGTGCCCGCCAGTTTTCAAGGTCATCCGGTTTTTCAACGGGATAAGACCAAGGCGGTCTTCATGCACACGAACGCCATCGTTCAGCAAAACGGCATGGTGCGCTGGCCCTGGAAAATCCTGAAGTCCAGTTACCCATTCAAACAAGTGGAACTCTACAACCTGGAGCAGGACCCAGGCGAAACCAGGAACTTGGCGATTACGGAAGCGGCCAAAACCCGGCGGTTGTCCGAGGAACTGGACCTTTGGGTCAACCGACACCTGCTCTATTACAGCGCCCCCAAATATTACAATGTCTACAATCCGCCAACATAGAGTGGCGGGGAGCCTGTTTGGCCCGTCTTCGCGCCCTAGCGCATGTCGCGTTTAATTGAACGCGAGGCCATGCGCTAAAACCTTTAAGATAGAGCAACTTATCCGTATTCAATTGAATCCAATTGAATGCGGGTCGCTCTAGCCAATCCGCCGTTCGGGGCCGGCATAGGTTCCGACAATTTGCCGGCGCCGGCACGGACCGGTATAGGACTGGCAGAGGACAAAAGGCCGAGGATTTATGATCACCGAGATAATCCGATCGTGCAGGGAGCGCGCCGAAATCGGCTTTGCCAGGATCTCCGTCACGCCGGCGTCACGGGCGTGGACGACGTTCTCACGCTCGGTGTGGCCGGTCATCAGGATGATGGGCGTTTGCGGCCGTTTGCTGTCATCGGCGGTACGCACAATGCGGGTGAAATCCAGGCCGTCCAAGGGATGCATCAACCAATCGGCGATCACCACATCGATGATCTTGTCCTTCAGGATTTACAGGGCATCCGTACCGTCGGTGGCAAGCTCAATATCTTCAATTCGATAAGCCCGAAGCAAAGTCGTCGCCAGTTGACACATAAAACTATTGTCGTCGATGACGAGAAGGCTAAGGGCAGAAAGATTGTAGGTGTTTTCCATTGCCATTATCTGCCCGACGCCACGCCTAAACCAGCGCGGTTGGTGCAATCTCTTCCAATTTGGCGGTAATCTTGCTGGCCAGGGGTTCCGCCGTCCCCTTTACTTGTTGTTCGACAACAACCTGCATCAATGCCAGGTGTTTTCGCATGACGGTGAAGTCGCCTTCCGAAGCATTTTCGAGCCGTTCAATGTAAAGGCATAGAGGGCGGGCGATGAGCGAGACCAGATCCCAACCGAAAGTCGCGGCCTGGCCCTTGATGTCGTGACAGATCCGGTAAGCCTGGGACAGATGCAAATGCCGATCAGCCGGCGCGGCAACGGCCGCGACGGCCTCCATTCCGTCATTGGCCAACGTGAACCGATGCCCAAAGGTTTTGAGCATGGAACCAAGTAACTTGCGATTGATGTCGTTGTCTTCAACAACGAGGATGTTGATAAATCGATCATCCATCTTTCAACTCCCGGCCTGGTTGCTAGGCATCAATATCTTTCCGAGAAACAGTGTTGTCATCCATGCAATCTTAAAGAGAATTCGTTACTTATTCCTTTAAATGAATGTCTATCCGAACCCAGTTCCCTATTAAACCTTAGAGATTAGGTCTTGTTGCTGAACCAAAATTTGTGATGAGACGGTAAATGTTTGGAACGTCTATTTGCGGATGCTCACAAGTTTAAAAGTAGTTGGACGCAGGCGCATGGATAGGCAGCCCGGAACACCGAAAGAGCAGTAAAACATCGGCCGAATAATTGGCTCCGTCCGGTTATTTGCCCCGACCATGTTTTAATTACGAATGCGAAGGCTCTTTGGATCGTACAGCGGACGAAGAGAGGCCGCGGCCGGCACCTGTTCGCAGGCGACTTCAATGGCATAGCGTCCGTCCGCGACATAGGCCGCATCAACCACGCCGCCAGAGGGATCACGGACATAACCCAAGCCCACGGCGGCGCCCAATGTATGGCCATAGCTGCCCGAACGCAGATGGCCGACGATCACGCCATCGCGCCAAATGGGCTCGTTGTGGTAGAGCAGCTTTTCAGGGTCGGTCAGCTTGAACTGGACCAGACGTTGGCGGGGCCCCGCTTCCCGCTGGCGCAATAGGGACTCCCGGCCGATAAACCCGCCCGGCTTGTCCCAGGCCACGGCGAAATTCAACCCCGCCTCGACCGGGGTTTCCTCGTCGGTGATATCGTGGCCCCAATGGCGGTAGGCTTTTTCCATGCGCAGGCTATCCAAGGCGTGATAGCCCGCATGGCGCAAATCGAAGACGGCGCCCGCCTTGAGGATTTCGTCATAGACCCCTTGCGCGAATTCGCTGGAAATATACAGCTCCCAGCCCAATTCCCCCACATAGGTCAGGCGGGTCGCCCGCACGGTGGCGTAGCCGATTTCCACTAGCTTCGATGCACCAAAAGGAAAAGCTTCATTGCTGACATCCGCCGTTGTCATGCTGGCCAGCAAATCCCGCGCCCGCGGTCCCATGATGGACAGCACGGCGTAGGCCGAGGTCACGTCCGTCAAATGGGCGTGGGCGTCCGCCGGAATATGCCCCTGCAACCAGTGGAAATCGCGCATCTGGGAGGTGGCCGAGGTGACGATCAGAAATTCATCCTCCCCTACCCTGGTCACGGTCAAATCCGCCTCGATCCCGCCGCGCTCATTCAGCCATTGGGTATAGACCGTGCGATCCCTCGCCACGTCGACCTGGTTGGCGCAGACTTGATTGAGCACGCCAACCGCATCCCGGCCCGCCAACTGGAATTTGGCAAACGATGATTGTTCGAACAGCGCAACACCCTCCCGCGTTGCCCGGTGCTCCGCCGCCGATTGTTCGAACCAGTTCTGCCGGCCAAAGCTGTATTCGTATTGCGGTGCCGGATCGCCGGGGCTGTACCAATTGGCCCGCTCCCACCCCGCCGCCTCGCCGAAACAGGCGCCGACGCTCACCAGACGGTCATGCAGGGGCGATTTCCGCGCGCCGCGCGCCGTGCGGTATTGATAGAACGGCCAATGCACCGCATAGAGCAGGCCCAGGCTTTCGCTGACCCGCTCGGACAAATAGCGGCCGTTGTTTTGAAACGGCATGGTGCGGCGGATATCCACGTCCCACAGATCCAGGGGCGGGTGACGGTCGCGGATCCATTCCGCCATCACCTTGCCCACGCCGCCCGCCGATTGGATGCCGATGGAGTTGAAGCCGCAGGCCACGAACAGGCCGGAAACCTCCGGCACCTCGCCCAGGTGATAGCGGTTGTCCGGCGTGAAGCTCTCCGGCCCGCAGAACCAAGTGCGGATGCCAACGTCCTGTAACGCCGGCATGCGGGTCATGGCCCGCTCCAAAACCGGCATGAAATGGTCCATGTCGTTGGGCAGTTCATCGAAGCAGAAACCTTCGGGGATACCGCTCCCGCCCCAGGGCTTGGCCTCCGGCTCGAAAGCACCCAGCAGGATCTTGCCCGCGTCTTCCTTGTAATAGGCGAAATTATCCTGGTCGCGGAGCACCGGCAGGTCCGGTGTCACGCCGTCAAAGGGTTCCGTCACCACATAGAAATGTTCGCAGGCATGAAGCGGTATGGATGTTTGCGTCATGGCGCCCACGGACCGGCCCCACATGCCGGTACAATTGACCACGATATCAGCCTTGATTTGGCTTTCGCCGACGGCAACGCCCGTGACCTTGCCATTTGCCGTGAGAATATCCGTGACCGCCGTATTCTCCAATATCCTCGCCCCGCCCGCCCGCGCGCCCTTGACCAGGGCCTGGGTCAGATCGGAAGGATTAATTTGGCCGTCCTTGGGCAGAAAGACCCCGCCCACCACGTCATCGACGTTGATCAACGGGTGCATTTTCTGGATTTCCGAGGGGGTGATTTCCTCCACCGCCAGGCCGAAGACCCGCGCCATGGAGGCGCCCCGGCGCAATTCCTCCAACCGCTCGCCATGAATGGCCAGGGCCAGGGAGCCGTTCTGTTTAAAGCCAGTGGCCTGCCCGGTTTCCGCTTCCAACCCGGCATAAAGCTCGGTCGAATATTTCGCCAACTGGGTCAGGTTCTTTGTCGCCCGCAACTGACCCACCAGGCCGGCGGCATGCCAGGTGGTGCCGGAGGAAAGCTGTTTGCGTTCCAGCAACAACACATCCCGGATACCTAGCCTGACCAGATGGTAGGCGATGGAAGAGCCGACAACGCCGCCGCCGATAATGACGACAGAAGCTTGGCTAGGCAGGTCCTTGGACATGGCTGGCTTCCTCATTCCCGGTGCACTGCAAATACCTACCGGAACTTTCGCGCATGGGCCATAATGTCGCAAGGATTTTTGGGGAGAGAGATGTGGCTTACGATTTAGTGGTGCGAAACGGCATGGTTATCGATGGTTCGGGCATGTCCCGCTACCGCGCGGACGTAGGCGTGAAGGACGGCAAGATCACCCATATCGGCCGCATTCCCAATGGCGGCGCGGAAGAAAATATCGATGCCGAGGGGCATATCGTCTCGCCCGGTTTCGTCGATGGCCACACCCACATGGATGCACAGATTTTCTGGGATCCACTGGGCAGTTGCTCCTGCTATCACGGCATCACCTCTGTTGTGATGGGCAATTGCGGCTTTACGCTGGCACCCTGCCGCAAGGAGGAAGTCGACTACGTCTTCCGCAATCTGGAACGGGCCGAGGATATCTCCCGCGACGCCATGCTGGCCGGCATCGACTGGGCTTGGGAGAGTTTCCCGGAATATCTCGACGTGCTGGACGATTTGCCCAAGGGCATCAACTATGCCGGCTACATGGGCCATTCGGCGCTCCGCACCTATGTCATGGGCGAGCGCGCCTTTGCCGAGGCCGCCACGGAGGACGAACTGGCGACCATGGCGAACCTGGTGAAAGAGGCCGTGCGCGCCGGCGCCATCGGCTTCTCCTCCTCGCGCAGCCCGAATCATGAAACCTCCGATTACCGCCCCGTCGCCTCCCGCGCCGCCGATTGGAACGAACTGGCCACAATGGTCCGCGCCATGGGCGAAGAGAACGCCGGCATTTTGGAGCTGGCGGGCGAGCCCACGGGGGCCAACTACGAGCGGGCGGAGCGGTATTTCAACGGCCTGAAGGATCTATCCGTGGAGACCGGCCGGCCGATCACCTTCGGCATGTTCGCCACCCGCGCCAAGCCCCAGGCCTGGCGCCCCTGGTTCGATGTGCTGAACCAGGCGGCGGACGAGGGCGGGCGCCTATTCGTCCAGGTCCACAGCCGGGCGCTTAGCGTGCTGTTGTCATTCGAGACCACGACGCCGTTCGATAATTTCGAGATGTGGCGCGATATCCGCGCCCTGCCCCTGGATGAACAAATGGCCGCCTTCCGCGACCCCGAGACCAAGGCCAAGCTGATCAAGATCGCCTCTACGCCCCATAATGGCCCGAAAGCCATCGGCACCGAGGCCCGCCCCCCCGATTGGGACTGGTTGTTCCACATGGACAGCGTGGACGGCCCCAATCCCTCCATGGCGGACGTAGCCCGCCAACGGGGCGTCTCCCCCGTGGAAGCCATGATCGATCTGGCCCTGGAGCATGATTTCAAGACCTTCTTCCGCCAGCCCATCGCCAACGAGGACCAGGACCAGGCCCTGGAGATGATGAAACATCCCCGCTCCGTGGTGACCTTCTCCGATTCCGGCGCCCATGTCAGCCAGATCATGGACAGCTCGCTGCAGACGCATATCTTCAGCCACTGGGTGCGGGAAAAACAGGCCTTCACGTTGGAGGAAGCGGTGCGCCTGGTCACCTACGACACGGCCACCCATTGGGGCTTCCACGACCGCGGCCTGGTGCGCGAGGGCATGGCCGCTGATCTGGTGGTCTTCGATCCCAACACCATCGGCGCCCGCATGCCCGAGGTGGTGACCGACCTGCCCGCCTCCGCCCGCCGCCTGAAACAAACCGCCAACGGCATCAACGCCACCATCGTCAACGGCCAGGTGCTATTGCGCGACAACCAACCCACCGGCAACACGCCAGGCCGCCTGATCCGCGGGCCGCTGGCACGGCAGTAAGACACAATCTAGAGCAACCCGCATTCAATTGGATTCAATTGAATGCGGATAAGTTGCTCTAT
>JAPYPT010000119.1 GCA_029937535.1 Alphaproteobacteria bacterium | reverse complement strand
GATTTTGTTGACGATGCCGCCATGGGCCCCAAGGAGGCCGGCTCGACGGTGTTGATCCGGACCCGGCTACCAGCCTGCCGCACGCTACCCTCAATGACGTACTGAACCCCCAAATCGTGGGCGACCTGTTTCATATCGACCGCCTGGCCTTTGTAGGTGAAGGACGAATTACGGGCGATCACGAAGAACTGATGAAAGTGAGACAGCTCGGTGATGATGTCCTCGGCGATGCCGTCTGAGAAGAATTCTTGCTCCGGATCGACCGACAGGTTGTCGAACGGCAGAACGGCAATGGAGGGCTTATCCGATTGCGGCAGAAGTTCCTGCGCTGGTTCTGAACCTGCCGACGTCGAAAGCTGGTCTGTCGTCCAACGCCAAACCTGTACGGGTCGTGCGATATTCTTGACATCCTGCTCACCGCCATCCTGCCAGGCAATTTCAAGGCGGTCGCGCACCTGCTGATAAGCATTGTCAGACAAGATGATGTCACCTGGCCCACATATATTTTCCAGACGCGCGGCGATATTGACGCCATCACCCAATAGATCGTCGCCATCAGCCACCACATCGCCCACGTTGATGCCAATGCGATATTCGATGCGTTGCTCGGAAGGCACATCTTTGTTCCGCTCTGCTATGCCTTCTTGTACGGCGATAGTACAGCGCACGGCTTCCACCGCGCTTGGGAATTCAAGCAGAAAACTGTCGCCCGCCGTGTTGGCAATGCGGCCATAAAATTCCGCAAGCAACGTTTCGATCAATTCGATACGGTGGCCGCGCTGGGCTGCAAGGGTGCCTCCTCGTCGATGCCAACAAGGCGCGAGAAGCCAGCGATATCCGCCGCCACAATGGTCGTCAGTCTGCGTTGTGTCCCCTCTACCATGGAGCGGAGTGTAGCTGTCGCGGTTGGGGGAATCTACGTTGATCAAGACGGCGCTCAATGTCGCCTTTTGGCACTTCTTGAGGATCAGGCGTCGTCAGGCTGATGTCGGCTTGTACCCTGATATCGAGCCTTCGGAGTGATTGCGATAACTAAGCTTTTGACATCTACTTTGTAGCAATTCCTTGGCAAATCAGGTGGTCAGCACCGCCTTGCCGGCAAAATCACGCCCGATCAATCGTTCTGCCGTCTCGCCTATGTTCTCCCAACTGCCGGTGACCGGCACATGGGTCGTCAAAAGCTTGTCAGCCAACAGGTGTAGGAAGCGATCAAGACCCTTTGCCGCTGATTCGATTTCGGTTTCCCGGTAGAGGTAGAACCCTTCGATGCGACCGTCGCCGGTGAACATCAGCTTACGCACCGCCAATGTGGCTGCAGGGCCGGCGCTGACGCCATAAAGAATAGCTCGACCTCGTTCGTCCAACTGCGACAGCAGCTTGGACAGCATCTGCCCACCTACACCGTCGATTATCCCCCGAAATTTTCCATGATCCTCGAAACCGGTTCCATCAGCGGAAATCACGATGTCGTTGACGCCAGTTGCCCGAACCATTTCTTCGAAATCCGGGCGGCGCAATTGAGCCGTCACTTGCGCACCCATGAGCCGCCCGAGCTGGCAGGCGAAGTATCCGACGCCGCCGCTTGCCCCAGTCACCAGCACCTTGCTGCCCAGCAAGCGCTCACAGCGTTCCAGCGCATAAAGTGCAGAAAGGCCGGCAACCGGTAGGGTCGCTGCGTCGTTATCGGAGACGCCGCCGGGAATGGCGGTGAAATCCGTCGTCGGCAGGGCCACGTACTGCGCCCACCCTTGCATGCGGCGAGAGAACCCAACGACCCGCTCGCCCTCGGCTGGTCCGCTTCCGTTGCGGGCGGCAGTCTTAACCACACCGACCAGGTCCCAGCCGATTTGCGTGCCAGCTTCAGCAGCTTCGGCACGGCGGAGTTCGCCCCTGTTGAGCGAGAATGCGGTGACAGCGATGACGGCCTCATTGGAGTCCGCGATGGGTTTCGCCACCTCGCTTAGCTCAAGGCATCCCGCCTTGTTGGAATTTGTCACCACTGCTTTCATGATTTGTCTCCTTGAACCGATACTATCGGGTGTTTTGACACCGCTATCTTGCGTCGAATTTCTGTGTCAGTGCATTGTCCCACCAGCCGAGGTGTTCCGCAATTCCTTGATGGCGGCTAGGCTCACTTGGTCCTTTTCGGACTCCTCTTGCCCGGAGATGTCTTGGATCCGGGGAGGTATCGACGGCCCAGTTTGAGCGACCGCACGAAATGCCTGACGTGGCTTTCAGGGTCCTGCCCCCGGTCTTTGCTTTCTGCCATCCGACGCCGCAATCGCCGGGTGGCAGCTTCATCCACATTCAGTTTCTCTTGGTCGATCACGACGCCGTATTCTCGTTTGACATAATCAATACCCAACTTCTCGTCGCGCACGTCCTCCAAAACAAGCTGAGGATCTCGCATCAGAGGGTCACCGTAACCACCGGCGCCGGGCTGGATGTGTCGCACCGAATCCCCTTTCTTAAGGACCGAGCTTTCTTGCGGGAGCACCGGCAGGATTTTCTGGTTCGGTCCCGGATTGAGGATGTTCCACGATGGGGTTCCCGACTTACCCCCCTCAACCCCGTACGGGAGGTGGCTGCGTCGGTCGGAACGCATGGTGAAAACAGCTTCGTCCACAAGCAATCGCCATTCCCTTATAATCGCCATCCCACCGCGAAACTTACCGGGGCCGCCGGAGTCATTGACCAGACCATATTGAACGATCTCGATCGGGTTGTCTGATTCGACGAATTCGACGGGTTGGTTGGTCTGGTTTGCCGCGAGATTGGCCAGTCCATCGACGCCGTCCCGGTCAGGGCGGCCACCCCAACCGCCTAATATGCCCTCCGTGAAAACGAAAGGTTCGCCCTTCCACATTCCACCGATGCTGGGGTTTGTCGCGCCCCCTTCGCCGGCGGCCGGTACCCGTTCGGGAACCGCTTTGGACAAGGCGCCAAGAACCGTATCCATGACGCGGAAGCCCGTTACTCCACGGGCGTTAGCGGCGGCTGGAAGGGACGGGTTAACGATCGTTCCGGGCGGCACGACGAGTTTGATGGGCCGCATGTATCCTTCGGCATTTGGGATATCCGAGCGCACCATGCAGCGAAGAGCCAAGTACGTGGCCGAGTAAACGAATGGCCCTGGCGCGTTGATGGCCCCCTTGACCTGTGGCGACGTTCCCGTCCAGTCCACCGTGACCTCGTCGTCCTTGATGGTAACCTTGACCCGGAACGGGATCGGCTCGGGATCCTCGCCGAAACCGTCGATGAAATCGGTGAACCTGTATGATCCGTCCGGCAGGTTGCGAATTTCGTCGCGCATCACCCGTTCCGCGCAGTCGTGCATCTCCTCGAAATAGAGACGCATTTTCGGCACCCCGTATTTCTCAAACATCTGGCACATTTGCTTGTTTGCCGAATGACAGGCCGCGACCTGGGCGCGCAGGTCCCCCAATACCTTTTTAGGCACCCGGACGTTTTTCTCGATTACTTTGAGAATTGTGTCGTTGACTTGGCCCCGGTCATAGAACTTGACCAGGGGAATCCGCAGTCCCTCCTGGTAGATTTCGGTCGCATGCACGGCCGTGCTGCCGGGCGTGATGCCGCCGATGTCGGTGGCATGGACAAGAGTTGTCGCATAGCCTTCCACCCGGCCCTCGAAGAAGATCGGTTGGGTGACGTAGATGTCCGGCAAATGCATCCCGCCGCCGCCATAGGGGTCGTTGGTAATGAACAGGTCTCCCGGGTTCATTTGCCCTTGGTATTGCTCGGTCAGTATCCGCATGGCGAAAGGAAAAGAGCCCATATGCAACGCCGTCATGAGGCCCTGCGCTACCATGCGACCTTGGTCGTCGCAGACTGCTGTCGAGTAATCCAAGGAGTCCCTGCAGATCGCCGAATGGGCGCTACGCATGACAACCAGCGCCATCTCATCGGCAATGGCATCCAAGGCGTTCTTGATTACCTCGAATGTGATCGGATCGATTTTTTCTGTCATGTTCGGTTCACCGAGACTTCATGAGGACGTTACCCCACTCGTCGAGCGTACTGCTCCAGCCGGGAGGGACGACAATGGTAGCATCGTATTCCTCGATAATCAGCGGGCCGTCCTGGTGCCGCCCCAAGAGATCCTTGCGACTGATGACCGAAGTTTCAAGCTGCCCGTGAGCGGCGCCGAAATTGGCCATGCGCGTGGGCTTATCCCGTGCCTGCGCACGACCATGGCCAGCGATTGCCGCAGCGGGAGAAATATTTTGCGGTCCCCGTGGCGGCGCCGAGCCGACGACCCGCAGATTGACCAGATCGACTGGGTCATCCTCGGCCCGATGGCCGTAGGTGCGTTGGTGTTCGGCGCCGAACGCCTCGACGATATCTTCCACGATGGTCTTCCCGAGGGGACCTCCATCGACGGGAACCGTCAACTCATAGGCCTGTCCCGAATAGCGCAGATCCGCTTGGCGGACGAGGGTTACCTCCCGGGACTGATAGCCGTCGGCCTTCATGGCCGAGAGGGTTTGCACTTCAAGCTGGTCATAGACATCGCTGATTTCACGACGGTCGACCTCGACGGCGCGGCGAAACAGCGTCCGGGCGAACTCATGCTCTATCTTCGAGAACAAGAGGCCGAAGGCGCTGAAAAGGCCTGGGTTTGGGGGGACGATCACTTGTTTGATCTGCAGTTGATCCGCCACCTGCGCAGCGACAACCGGGCCGTTGCCGCCGAAGGCGAAAAGAGCGAAATCCCGCGGGTCCCGACCCCGATACGTCGTTACCGCTTTGACCGCCCGCATCATCGTCGCCCCGGCCACGACGAGGGCCCCGTGAGCCACCTCTATAAGGTCCTTGCCCAGCGGTTCCGCCACCGCCCGCTGCATTGCCTGCCTGGATTTATCCGCATTCAGGAGCATCTCGCCGCCGACCAAATAGTCGGGATTGATGTAACCCAAGAGGACGAGGGCATCGGTCAGCGTCGGCTCTTCACCGCCGCCGTCATAGCACGCGGGGCCTGGCTCCGCGCCGGCGCTTTGCGGCCCCACCTGAAGACGGCCGTCGCGTCCTACCTGAATGATACTGCCGCCGCCGGCGCCGATTTCGGACACGTCGATGACCGGCAGCTTCAGCGCGTGCCCCCTGCCCTTGGTCAGTTGGCTGCTCAGATTGATGCCGGCCCCCACTTCGTACTCGGAGGTTTTGGCAACGGCGCCGTTTTCAACCATCGACGCCTTGGCCGTGGTGCCGCCCATATCGAGGGTAATGATATTTAGATATCCACCCAGCGCGGCGGACGTGGCGGCGCCGATGACGCCGGCGGCCGGGCCGGATTCGACGATGCTGGCCGGTTTTTCCAAGACGGCGTCGGTTCCCATGACGCCCCCGTTGGATTGCATGATCCGCAACGGCGCGCCAACGCCAATCGCGTTCAATTTTCCCAGAAGCGAACTCATGTAACTGGCAACGACGGGGCCCACATAAGCATTGATGACGGTGGTGCTGGTCCTCTCGTATTCACGAATTTCTGGCAGAACGTCCGCCGAGCAGGTAACGAACACGCTCGACGGCAGGGCCGCACGGACCATCTCGGCGATTTTTCGCTCGTGCTCCGGATTGGAGTAGGAATGCAAAAGGCAAATGGCCACCGCTTGGATATCAGCCTCTCGGATTCGCTCGATCACGGCCTCGACGCTCTTTACATCGAGAGGGGTTTTGACATCGCCGCGTGGCCCCATTCGCTCGTCGACCTCGAACCGCAATTGACGGCGGACCAGAGGGGGGATCTTGTCGTAGAAGAAGTTGTAGAGCTCGGGGATACGAATGCGGCGCAACTCCAACACATCGCGAAAGCCGGCCGTGGTAATCAGCGCCGTTTTCGCTCCCTTCTGCTCGATGATTGCGTTGGTCACCACGGTCGTGCCGTGGACGACGCCTTCTATGGCGGCGGGGTCCACGTCCGTTTCCTTCAGGAGTTCGGCAAGGCCGGCGGCGATCGCCACGCCGTAGTCGGCGGGGGTGGATGATACTTTCTTCGTTGCGATGGACCCGTCATCGCCGATCAGAACGATGTCCGTGAAGGTCCCGCCGATATCGGCGCCGACTCGGAACGTTTTTCCCTTGGCCACTAAGCTTTCCTCATTGTGAACGGTCGCAGCGGCACAAGGCGATGCAGTGCCCGCCAGGGAACATGCCGACGAAGCTGCCCGTATTTTTCGGACCGACGGAATGGGTTGGTATATTCAACAGTGCAAGGCCTTTCTGCAAGAGCTGGGCATCCTCGGCCGCCACGACATAGATCGTGTTGGTCGCGAAGAGCCGCTGATAATCGAGGAATATGATTGTACCACTGTTGTGCCGCCTGGCTGGCGGGTGCGCCGGGACGTTCGGGATGTGCTGGTCCTGGAAGCCGATCAGGACTGACCCAGATAGACCCGTGGCAGAGTGCGGGCCAGGCGTGGCAGAATTTCCATCAACGGCAGATCCAGCCAGGCGCCCAGCTCAAGGCCGGTAATTTCACCATTGCCCTGAAAACCCAGCAAGACGACCTCATCGCCAACGCCAGCATCGGCGACGCCAGAGACATCGATTACGGTATGCTCGATGCCTCGCCGCCCCACCACGGGCGCCCGCTGTCCGTGCAGCAGCACCTCGCCCAAGGGTGGCCGGTGTTTGAAACCGTCGCCGAAACCAATGGGCAGAACGGCCAACCGGGTAGCTCTAGTCAGGGCCTCGCCGCCCAGAAAACCCACATGGCCGCCGGCGGGAAAGGACTTAACCTGAATGATGGCGCTTTTGATGGCTGCAATAACCGGCCGGGTCTCGATCATGCCGGCCCAGTGGCCGTCCAACAGATGAAAAAGGAGGCGACCGGCATTGACCGCATCGAAATTCAAGTTCGGATAACCCAGAACCACATTGGACGAGGCCACCATGCGGCGCAGACTCCTGAAACCGACTTCTTGGGCGATCTCGTAAGCTGCATCGAATTGAGCCATCTGTCGTTCTATAGAGGCCGGATCGTCCGGCGCGTTAAGGTGAGTATAAAGGCCTGTCAGGTTTAGATTTTCCGCTTGCTTGACTGCCCCGAAGGCGGCCTGCCAGTCGTCCGGACTAACGCCGAGGCGGCCCAGCCCGGCCTCGATCTTGAACTGCACATCAAGGGTTTGCTCCAAGGCCGCGAAGGCCGCCAGGCTTTCCATGTCGTGGATCGTTGCGGTTATACCCAGGGCGGCGACTTCGGCTGCCGCATCAGGCGGGGTAGAGGCATATAGCAGCACTGGCGCATTGATGCCGGCGGCGCGAATGGCCCGGGCGTCTTCCGGATTGCCCACCGCCAAGCCATGGGCGCCGGCCGCCATGACCTCCCGCGCGGTTATGGCTGCACCGCAGCCGAAGCCATCGCTCTTTACTACCGCCATGACTTCAACAGGCGGACCGACCCGTTGCTGCAGGACTCTGACGTTATGACGCAATGCGGCGAGATCGATTTCAACCCATGCCGGGCGTAACTTGCTCATGCCGCCTTCATTCCTGATCGTTTTGCGGGTTCGAGCCGCAAAGTTTTTGTAAGTAGACGGCGTTGAATGTCCCGCCCCAATGATCCGCCGCCAGGCCGTGCCGATCCCCGGCAACATCGGCGGAAACAATGCTCGCCAATCCGCGTTGGGTTTTCTCCATCATGGATGAAGTTTAATGCGTGGAGCATTGAGAAGCCATGCGCGTTTGTTGAATGGTCGTCATGTCTGCTCCTGATGCTGTGGCACTTATCGAGTATCTGGCGGCGTCAGGCTGATAGCGGCTGTACCCCTTGTGTGGACGGCTCCCATTTGGCAAGAGATTTCTGTGACGTTGATGCATATTGGTCGGGTGCAGCCATGTGTCCGGCCTGTTTGCGCGGCACGATGACCGCTGGCCCTAATGCGATACGCTGACCGGGTCCCATACAGCTTCACGTGCTCAAGGCACGTAGGGGTAAACGGGTTCTCCCGATCCTCGGTGCGACCGATTGTGCATTACGTCTCTGTCACTCCGCCAAACTCATTGTCTCCTTTGACTGCTATCTGTCCTATTCGGCCGCAATGGTTGCGGGTTTTTGATATGTTCCGCCATGTTTGAGCAAGACCCGGGCAACGCGGGCGTTCTTGTTGGCCAGCGCCACGGCCGCGACCTTGGTCGGCTTGTTGGCAATCATTGTGGCAAGCCAGGGCGAAGGCTTGCCGCTACGCTTGGCATTGTTAACCACGGACATGGCACCGGCGACAAGTAACCAGCGTAGGTATTGATCGCCCCTTTTCGAGATCCGACCCAAGCGGGCCTTGCCGCCGCTCGAGTTTTGTCTCGGCACCAGGCCAATCCATGCGGCCATTTCGCGGCCCGACTTGAAGAGCGATGGATCCGTGATAGTCGCGGCCAACGCGCTCGCGGTGATCGGGCCAATACCGGGGATGCTTGCCGTCGCGTGCAATACCGGCAACGGTCATTGGTATCAGTCTATGTTGCTCTACATTTTTGAATACCATTGATAGAACCCATCAAGTAGTTTCTGTGCGGTTGCATCCATTGTCTTTTGCCTTTGTCCGGCGGTGTGTCGCGTCCTCATTATACGGGAACATGGGGCAAGATGTATTTGTCATAATCGTGGCTTTTGACTGTGGTAGCGCCGATAGATCCTGATCTCTCGACCCCGATCTCGCCATCACTCTTCGTCAGGCACGACTTCCGACCCACTTTGTTGCAGCGTGTTTGGCCATTGATGGTAGTCTTCCCATCGAAGTCGCGATGATCGGGTAAAGGTGGGGCTGGGTAGATATGAGAGCGGTCGTTGTCCATTCACCGGGTGGAGTTTACGCCCTGTCATTGGAAGATGTGCCGGAGCCTGAACCAGGCCAGGGCGAGGTGTTGATCGAAGTGGCGTTTGCCGGCTGCAATTGGGCGGATACGCAAGTTCGTAGCGGCATCTACCCGCACCCCTACGACTTTCCGGTGATCCCCGGCATGGAAGTATCGGGCATTGTTCTCGACCTCGGCGCGGGTGTCGATCACCTGGGCGTCGGCGACCGGGTGACGGCTTTGAGCAATATGGGTGGCTATGCCGAAAAATGCATTGCTGATGCGACGTTGGTGACGAAACTACCCGACACCGTCGGCTTGGACGTGGGCGCGGCCTTTCCAGTCCAGGCGCTGACCGCATTTCACATGCTGTACACCGTCTACAATTTGAAGAAAGACGACGTAGTTCTGGTCCATGCGGCGGGTGGCGGCGTCGGCCTCTTGGTTATTCAAATGGCGGTCAAGGCAGGCGCGCGGGTAATCGGTACTGTCGGTACCGTGGGCAAGGAAAAAATGGCTTTGCAGTACGGCGCCGAACGCATTGTCAATTTGCGGCAGGAGGATTTTGTTGCAGCCGTGGACGAGATAACCCAGGGCCGTGGCGTCGATCTGGTCATCGATTCACTTGGCGCCGAGACCCTTGACCGGAGCTTCGATGCCGTTGCGGTGCTGGGACACGTGATCAATATCGGCGAAGCCCAGGGCAAACCGTTCGGCAATATTCGAGATCGCGTGCTGCCGAAGTCTTCATCATTCACGCGGTTTTCGATCAGCCATGTCATGCCGAATGCCGTGCTATGGCAGCGCGGCATGGATTTTGTTCTACAGGCCCTGGCGGAAAATTGGCTGGAAATACCCATTGTACAAACCATCCCCATGGATAAGGTCCGCGATATGCACCGCCAGATCGAAGGCCGGCAGGTCGCGGGCAAATTACTACTTGCGATCCCCGGCTAAAATTCTCGTCCCAACTCGGCGAGATCGGGGGCTATTATCGGATTTCAGATGAATCTGCTGCTGGTGTTGGGTGGTATCGGCGGCTCGAAATCCCATATCTAGGCTATGCTCGCCTTATTGATGATGGTCGGTATTGTCTCCCTGGTCCTGTTTGTATTGTCCTGCAGACGGGATGAACCTAGCGTGCGGCATATCAGCCTCGGCCTGCTGTCCATCGCGGGCGTATCGCTGTTGCTTGCCGGGTTGGGGTTTGCCTTTTCAAATCCGTTCCCCGTAACCGATCTATCATTGGATGCCATGAAGGCCGCCCGCGATGGCCAAACCAGCTACACCATGGCGGTGACGGTGCAAAATTTCTTCGTTTCGATGGGATCCGAGGGCAACGCGGTCGTGTGGGGCGGTCTTGGGGCCATTTGCCTGCGAAGCGCGTGGACGGGCTCATGGGATCGGTTCGCGGGATGCATTCGCAAATTGGGCGGTTATGGTCCGTGACCGTTTAAAACCATCGAAATGCTCTAGCGTGAATTTGGATAACCAACCGTGTAAAATAGGTTTATCGTCGTCTCCAAATCGCCAGCGGACAAACCGTTGGGCAGCGGGAGGACAAAATGCCGGGCGCGGATATTCCAACATTTGATTACATTGTCGTGGGCGCCGGTTCCGCCGGCGCGGCGGTGGCGAACCGGCTGTCGGCGGATCCAAAGCACCGGGTGCTGTTGCTGGAAGCCGGCGCCGCCAGCCATCCCTGGACCCGCATTCCGATCGGCTTTGCCAAACTCATTGAAAACCCGGCCGCCAACTGGTGCTATTCCGCCGAGCCCGAGGCCAGCACGAACGGGCGCAGGATCGCCGTGCCCAGGGGCCGGCTGCTGGGTGGTTCAAGCTCGATCAATGGCCTGGTCTTCGTGCGCGGGCAGGCCCAGGATTACGACACCTGGGCGCAGTTGGGCAACAAGGGTTGGAGCTATGCCGACGTGCTGCCGTTTTTTAAGCGTTTGGAGAGTTATGATGGCGGCGAGGATGCCTATCGCGGCCGCGAAGGGCCCCTGCGCGTCACCGATCCCGACGAACCGGGTCCACTTTATGATGCCCTGATCGAGGCGGCCGGACAGATAGGGATACCGCATAATCCCGACTATAACGGCGCCACCCAAGAGGGCATCGCCATGAGCCAGGCGACCATCGCCAATGGCCGCCGGATGAGCACGGCGCATTGCTACCTGGACCCGATCCGCCATCGCCCCAACCTCAAAATCGAAACCGATGCCTTGACCGAGGCGGTGGTGTTGGACGGCAAACGTTGTACGGGCGTGCGCTATTCCGTTCGGGGCGAGGCGCGCGAGGCACGGGCGGCCCGCGAGGTGGTGGTGAGTGCGGGCACCATCAATTCGCCGCAGTTGCTGGAGCTTTCCGGTATCGGTCAGCCGGAGCGCCTGCGGAATCTTGGCATCGAGGTGCGGCACGCCTTAAACGGCGTGGGCGAAAACCTGCGCGATCATTATGCGCCCCGGACCCGTTGGGCCATCGGCGCGCCGGGCGTCACCTACAATGACAAGGGCCGTGGGCTGGGGCTCGTCAAACAGGCCATGCGCTATTTGTTTTTGCGCAAGGGCATGCTGGGCATCCCGGCCGCCCCGATCCGCGCCTTTGTGCGCACTTGGGAGGGGTTGGAGGCGCCGGACGCTCTTCTGGGCTTTGTTCCCATGCTCTATGAGCCGGGCTACAAGCTTTCCGAGCAGTCGGGCATAACCTGCTACGCCCATCCCATGCGCCCCGACAGCACCGGCCATATCCATATCACCTCGGCCAATCCACGTACCCAGCCGGCGATCAATTTCAATTTTCTCTCTTCGCCCCTGGATGCGGAAATCACCGTGCGCGCTGTCCGCATCGTGCGCGCCCTGATGACCGCGCCGGCCATGGCGGCGTTGCAAACCAGCGAGCTGGCGCCTGGTCCGGCGCGGGCCTCGGACGATGATATCCTGGCCTGGGTCAGGGAAGTGGCCGAGACCACCTACCACCCGGTTGGAACCTGCAAGATGGGCGCGGACCCTATGGCGGTCGTCGATGACCAGTTGCGGGTCCGTGGCTTGGAGGGCTTGCGTGTCGCCGATGCCTCGATCATGCCAACCCTGATCTCCGGCAACACCAATGCGCCCGCCATCATGATCGGCGAAAAAGGCGCGGACCTGGTCTTGAACGGGTCATCGGGGTAGGGATAAATGGTATCACTGCTCTGATCATGGGCCGGTCTCCCTTATTGATTACCGCTTCATTGTCAGTGGGCCTCATGCTCGGACAATTGGCCATCATGGCGATCCCGGCTCTCTCGGTGGATTTGGCGGTTCCTTGGGCGTTGGATGCCTCGCGGATTGGCTGGCTCGGCGGTATTTACTTCGCCGGCTATGCGGTGGCCTTGCCGTTCCTGACGGGTGCCGCGAACCGGATGGATGGGCGCATTGTCTATCTTGTCGCGGCTTTGATAAGCGCGGCTGCCTCTTTCTGCGTTGCGTTGTTTGCCGATGGTTTTTGGGGGGCCTTGGTGCTGCGATTTGCGGCCGGTATCGGCTTCGCCGGTATTCATATCATTGGCATGAAGCTGCTGGTGGATCGGTTGGGGGGTGATGCGCAGCTCCGGGCAAGTGCATTTTACACCGCCGCGTTTGCCATTGGCAGCGGTTGCTCGTTCCTGGCGGCCGGTTGGCTTTCGAGGCTGTATGGATGGGAAGCGGTCTTCGTTTCGGCGGGCTTGGGGTCGCTGTTGTCCATGCTGGTATTGCTTTTGATCGGCCCGCCGTTAAAGGGAAGCGAAATACGGTCGAAACGGCTGTTTCCCGATCTTCCATTGGCGCTCCGGGATGCGGAGATCGTGCGCTATGTGATCGCCTACGGCGGAAATCTTTGGGAGGTTTTTGCGGTTCGCGTCTGGTTTGTACCGTTCCTGGTATTCAATATGACGACGAACGAGGCTGCCGGGCTGAAATTGGATCCCGCCACGGCCGTCGGGTTGTCGGTGTTTGTCGCGGTGCCCTTGAACCTTTTTATTGCCGAACTTGGCGTACGATGGGGGCGAAAACCTGTCATTTTTGCTGTATCAGTGGCTTCCATCGTGGTCTGCGGATTGCTTGGTTGGCAGGCTTCCGGTCTCTATATGCTGGTTCTTGCCCTGCTATTGATTCACGGCGTCACCTCGTATGGTGATGTTGGCGCGATCGCGGGCGGTGTCGTGGCAGCCTCAACCGCTGAAACCCGGGCCGCGGCGCTGGCGCTTTTTGGTCTGGTCGGTTTTACCTTTGGATTTCTTGGTCCTCTTGCTGTCGGGCTAGCGATTGACCTGGCCGGCGGGCGTGACGAACCCTCGGCCTGGTTTTGGGCCTTCATGGTTATGGCGTTGGGCTCGGTCATCTCGGCCGCCGCCATGGCCTGGAAACCAAAGCGGAAACCGGAAACCTAAATGCTTGATAGGTAATATTGCTTCGATCACAAGGCCGGCAGGGTACGGGGCGTGGTGGCTTGTGCGGCCATGGTCGCAAACATACCGCCAACCATGCAGACGCCGCACAGAATAAAGACCAGGGAGGCCCCGCCCTGGTCGATCAGCCAACCGAACATGTAAGGTGAAACGGCTGAACCCAAACTAAGTCCGACGAAAACAAAACCGACCACCTTGCCCGTCTGTTCCGGTGGCGTCATGGCCCGAAGCAGCATGTCGCGGGCCGGCAGAACCACACCCAGGGCCAGGCCGACGGTCCCCATGGCCAAAACCAAAACGGCAATAGGCATCTGTACCCGGACCACCAATATCAAAACCGCCGCCCCGCCGGTCATGGCCAGGGCGGTCACCAATCCGTGCCGGCCCATGCGGTCGGCAATAACGCCGCCGACCAGCACGCCAAAGGCCATGGCAAAAAGAAATCCGGAAAAGGCGGTGTTGGCGGATGGTAAATCGACATTCTGTATCTGCGTCAGAACGGTCACGGTAAAGGAAAACAGGCCGCCAGTGGTCATTCCGAAGGCGACAAAAAATAGGAAAAAGAACATGACCGGCAGCGTCAAAAAGGCGAAACCGCCGGTCTTTGGCGGGCGCTTGGCCGTGCGCTCCACCTCGCGCTCATCTTCCACCGATTTGGCGTCAAGCAGCCGGCTCTTGGCCACCATGGCCAAGGCGACGGCAATCCCGGCCCCGCCGGCGGCGAAAAAAGCCGCCCGCCATCCCCATTGTGTCCCGGCGGCGATGGCAATCATCGTCATCGGCGCAACGCTGCCGCCAAAAAACCCGGTGAAGGTATGAACGCTATAGGCCCGGCCGAGGGCGCGCTGTTGGATGATCCGCGCCAGGACGGCGTAGTCGGCCGGATGGAAGACGCTGTTGCCAATCCCCGCCAGCACGGCCAGGGCGAAAAGCGTCGCGTAGGTATCGGCAAAGCCAATGGCGCCGATGGCGACGGCAGTCAGGGACATGCCGATGATCAGGACCCAGGCAGGCCCCATGCGGTCAACCAGATAGCCGACCGGCGCCTGCAACAGACCGCCGATCAGGCTGTAGGCGGTCATCAGCAAACCAAGGGCGGCATAACTGACGCCAAACTCCGCCTTGAAGATGGGAAACATCGGCGGCAGGGTCAGGCCGTAAAAATGGCTCATGAAATGGCCGGCGCCGATCAGCCCCATGGCCTGTACCTGTTGCCGTTTTTCCAGTGCCGCCATCGCCGATCAATATCCCACGAAAAGCAAACGCAATTTTATCCGCGCGGATAAAAACAAGCTTGTTGGGGCAGCCGACCTGGCCGCCATAACCTTCATTATGGCGCAAATGTCCGCGGAGTAGAAGCCGCGGCCACCATGCTCAAGGCAAGGCCGCGCGCCTCTTCCCCGCGGTCAGCAGCAGGTAAAGGCCGGCGCCGAACGATGCCGCCGCGAGCATATAAAAGGCGTTTGTGTAGCCGCCGCCAAACTGGACCATTGCGCCGAACGTGGGCGGGCCACTGACGATGCCGAAGAACAGAAAAAACTGCCCGCCGCCCGCCGCCTCGCCCACCTTTCCGGGCGGCGCGAGCCGGGCAAACTCCGAGAGCAGCAGGCCCAACACGCCATTGGTGCTGGCGCCCAGCATGACGGCAACCACGGCGGTCAGCCAGAAGGGCCAGGCCGGCGTAAAGAAACTTATCGCGAGAACACTGCCCGACATCATGATCCCGATGATCCCCAGCAGGACCCAGCTGCTGAGAAGTCGCCCGGCGGCGGCCCCCCAAAGAATGCGCGCCGGGATGGCGGAGCCATGAATGATGGCAAAGATACCACCGGCGAATTCGATCGATAGACCGTTGGCCTCCTCCAGATAGATCACCATGAAGGCCAGTATGCTCATCTGCGTGAAAGTGTAGAAATAGCCCGCCAGCGCCAGGGTGGCGAGCGGCTTGCTCCGAACGATTACGCCCAGGGACTCCGTGACCCCGGCGAGGTTGATGGGCAAGGCGGGGTTCCGGTCGTCATCCAGATCGTTACGAACAAACTGTAGGCCCACAAGGATGATGAGCGGGATGACGGCAATTGCCAGAACGGCGATCCGCCAGTCATAAAGGGCCATCAACGGCGGCAGTAAAAGCCCGGCCAGCATGCCGCCCATGGGCGTTCCCGTCTGCTTCAGCGAAAATACCAGGGGTTGCCATCGGGGCGGTGAATGTCTGGCCAGGATCCGCGAGCCGGCCGGGTTGAGCGGCCCCATGCCGATGCCGATCAGCCCGGCGC
>JAPYPT010000427.1 GCA_029937535.1 Alphaproteobacteria bacterium | reverse complement strand
CGCCGAGGGGCCTCTGAAACGACCGAATTCGGCGCATTACGAAGGCTTTCGGCGGTGTCGCGCGCAGCTTGTGGTACTGGTACCACGGCGCAACGCGCTCCTACCCGAAAGCCTTCGTAATGCGTCTATATGGGTCTCTATCACCGCACCTTGGTATAAACCGCACTGCCGCAGTGTCGATACTCCGGTGCGGAATTACAAGCGCTGTATCCACACCTATGGCAACAGACGAACAGGCGAGATAGACTTGCCACGGTTTCGTGGACGAGTAGGCGATAGGTATGAGCGACGGAAAATCCAGGTCGAATTCGGGCAATCTCGCGCCGGAGACATTGAGCGCTCAGGCCCTGGGGCGGGTCGATCCCGTAACCGGCGCCCTGGTTCCTTCGCTGCATCCCTCAACCACGTTCGAGCGGGACGCGGACGGCGGCTACAGTACCGGGCGGGCCTATAGCCGTCCTCACAACCCCACCTATGACGAGGCCGAGGATCTGTTGGCGGCCCTTGAAGGGGGGCGGGACTGCCTGTTGTTCGCCTCGGGCATGGCGGCGGCCAATGCGGTGTTTCAGGCGTTGCTGCCCGGCGATCATGTGGTGGTGCCCAAGGTGATGTATTGGGCCTTGCGCAAATGGCTGGTGGATTTTGCCGTTTCCTGGGGCCTGGAGGTGGAGTTCGTGGATACCCACGACATGGCGGCGCTCGAAGCCGCCATGCGGCCCGGCAAGACCAAGCTGGTCTGGCTTGAAACACCGGCCAATCCCATGTGGACGATTACCGATATCGCCCGCGCGGCGGAGATCGCCCATGCGGCCCGGGCCCGCCTGGCGGTGGACGGCACCGTCGCCTCGCCGGTGCTGACCCGGCCCCTGGAGCTGGGGGCCGATCTGGTCATGCATTCCGCCACGAAATATTTGAACGGCCATGGCGATGTCCTGGCGGGAGCTATCGTCACGGCCCGCGAGGACGGCTTCTGGCAGCGTATCAAGGCCTGGCGCCGGGACGGCGGCGCCATGTTGGGAACCCTGGAGGCCTGGCTGCTGCAACGGGGCATGCGGACCTTGTTTGTCCGCGTCGCCCGCTGTTCCGAAAGCGCCCTGGCCATCGCCAGCCATTTCCAGGGTCATCCGCGTATTTCCCATGTGCTCTATCCCGGTCTGCCCAGCCATCCCGGCCATGAGATTGCGGCCAGCCAGATGCGGGGCGGGTTCGGCGGCATGCTGTCCCTGCGCATACGGGGCGGGGAGGCGGGGGCAATGGCCATGGCGGCGGGGGTCAAGGTTTTCAAGCGCGCCACCTCCCTGGGCGGCGTGGAAAGCCTGATCGAACATCGCGCCAGTATCGAAGGTCCCGCAACACCTGTACCGGCTGATCTCTTGCGTCTATCCATAGGGCTGGAAAACATCGACGATCTGATCGCCGATCTGCAACAGGCCCTGGACGGTCTGCCCGATGAAATTCCAATCGAGACACCGAAAACCGAGGCGCCGCCGCTAAACCCGGTTGAACAGGTTCTGGAAGATCACATACGCGCCATGGTGCGGGAGCGCGGCGGCGATCTTGAAATCACTTCCTTCGTGGATGGCGTGCTGGCGCTGGGCATGCGCGGTTCTCCCGGCGCATCGGTCCCGTTGGAGACGACGATCAGCAATACCGTCCGCCACTACCTGCCGGAAGTGCGGGAGGTTAGAATGACCACCGACCCCGCCCATAGGGCGGCGGGGGATGTGCAGGAACTATTGGATGAATTGCTCAATCCCGCCATTGCCGACCACGGCGGCAAGGTTGTTATGAACCGGGTTGAGGACGGTATCGTGTTTCTGCGCCTTGAAGGCGGCTGCCAAGGTTGCGCCATGGCCGAGCTGACCCTGCGTCAGGGCATAGAGCCGGTGCTTTTGAAACAGTTGCCCGAAATCAAGGCGGTGGTCGATGAGACCGATCACGCCGCCGGCCGCGCGCCCTATTTCAAGACCAAGAAATCCTGATTAGAGTACCACGAGAAAAGAGGTGTCCGATGACATTGGCGACCGTTGAAGACTTGAGCGAGCCTTTGCAATGGCCGAGCGGCGGGATCACGCGGATCCCTTATCGCCTATACGTTGATCCTGAAGTTTACGCCCTGGAACAGCAGCGAATTTTTCGCGGGCCTGTGTGGAACTTTCTCTGCCTGGAAATCGACATTCCCAACCCTGGCGATTACAAAACCTCCACGGTGGGTGAAATCCCCGTCATCGTCACCCGCGACGAGGAAGGCGCCGTGCATGCCATGGTCAACCGCTGCGTCCACAAGGGCGCCCTGGTCTGCCTGAAGGAAAAGGGCAACGCCAAGCTGCTGAATTGTATCTACCATTCCTGGTCATACGATTTGCAGGGCCGCCTGAAGGGCGTCGCCTTCCGCAATGGCCTGAAGGGCAAGGGCGGCCTGCCCAAGGATTTCGATGTCAGCCAGCATAGTCTGGAGCCGTTGCGGGTGGAGGTCTTCTGCGGCCTGGTATTCGGCACGTTCTCGGATGAGACACCGGCGCCGGAAAGCTATTTCGGCGCGCCCATGTCAAAGTTCATGCGCCGCAATCTGGGCAAAAAATTGAAACCCCTGGGCATGCACAGCCAGATTATCCACAACAATTGGAAACTCTATGCTGAAAACGTGCGGGATTCCTATCACGCCACCTTGCTGCATACCTTCTACACCACCT
>JAPYPT010000426.1 GCA_029937535.1 Alphaproteobacteria bacterium | reverse complement strand
GGAATGCCAGAATTTCATTCGGCATGACGGATATGCGTAATTCAAATTCGAAAACGGTCTAGAGCAATTCCGATCTCTGGCGTGAATCGCGCTGCGATTCTAAGCGATTGGAAAAATTGCTCTAATCTTAAGAATCGGAGCATTTTCTACTCGGAAATGCTCTGGCGCGGCCGGATCAGAATGTGACGTTTCTTGCCGGCGCTTAGTTTGATCACGCCCTCGGCCGCCACATCGTCCATTGAAACCCTGGCCATTTCCTCGCCGACGGGCTTGTCGTTGACCCGGGCGCCACCGCCCTTGATCAAGCGGCGCGCTTCGCCATTGGATTGGCACAGACCGGTGCGGCGCAACAAATCGAACAATGCGATACCGTCCCGTAATTCGGCCGCCGCCACCTCGATGGTCGGTAAATCCGCCGCGACATTGCCCTCTTCGAAGGTCTGGCGCGCGGTTTCCGCCGCCGCCCTGGCCGCATCCGCGCCATGACATAAGGTCGTCGCCTGATCCGCCAGGATTTTCTTGGCTTCATTGATCTCGGCGTCTTGCAGGCCTTCCAGGCGGGCGATTTCGTCCAAGGGTAGTTCCGTGAACAGGCGCAAAAAACGGCCCACGTCCCCATCCTCCGTATTGCGCCAAAACTGCCAGTAATTGTAAGGGCTCAACATATCGCCGTTGAGCCAGACCGCGCCGTCCGCCGTCTTGCCCATCTTGGCGCCCGAGGCCAGGGTGATCAGCGGCGTCGTGAAGCCGAACAGGGCCTTGCCGTCGACCCGGCGGCCCAATTCCACGCCATTGACGATATTGCCCCATTGGTCCGAGCCGCCCATTTGCAAGACGCAGTCGTGGCGCCTACTCAATTCCAGAAAATCATAGGCCTGGAGAATCATGTAGTTGAATTCCAGGAAACTCAACGGTTGTTCCCGTTCCAGGCGGAGCTTGACCGACTCGAAGCTCAACATCCGATTGATGGAGAAATGCCGGCCCACATCGCGCAGGAACGGCACATAAGCCAGCTCGCTCAGCCAGTCGTCGTTATTGGTCATGATGGCACCGCAATCGCCGTCGCCAAAGTCCACGAAACGGCTGAAAACCTCTCGAATTCCCGCCATGTTCCGGTCGATATCGTCATCGCTGAGCAGTTTCCGCGAGGCATCCTTGCCCGAAGGATCGCCCACTTTCGTGGTGCCCCCGCCCATCAGGACAATGGGCTTGTGCCCGGTCTTTTGCAGATGCCGCTGCATCATGATTTGTACCAGGCTACCCACATGCAGGCTGGGTGCGGTACAATCATAACCGATATAGGCGGTGATCCGTTGGCGCGCGGCCAATTCGTCCAAGGCATCGAGATCGGTGCATTGGTGCATGAAGCCGCGCTCGACCAGCGTCGCCACGAATTCGGATTTGAAGGCGGTCATGATGTTTGTTTCCACTTTACCCATCGGCCCAAGGCGGGCGGCGTGGTTTAACATGGCCACGGTGGACGGGGCAATGTGCTTGGCGGGGATGAGGCTGTGACAGCCGCGCGCACGGCTATCGGCCTGATGAGCGGCACCTCCATGGACGGCGTGGACGCCGCCATTTTATCCAGCGGCAAGAACGGCCAATTGAGCCAGGGCGGGAGCCTTTCCTGGGCCTACGATAGGGCGACTAAGGATAGGCTGGGGGAGGTGTTGGGCGGCCGTGGCGGTGAGGAGAAAATAACCGCGATTGGTGAACATCTTACAAAAATACATGCGGAAATTATTGATAAACTACTTGAAAAAAGCAGATTAACTAGCTGCGATATAGATATTATTGGATTTCATGGACACACGATATTACATCGGCCGGAAATCCGGCAAACCTGGCAGATCGGTGATGGCGCCTTGCTTGCCGCCTTGGCGGGTATTGATGTTGTCGACGATTTCCGCTCGGCGGATGTTGCCGCCGGCGGGCAGGGGGCGCCTTTGGCCCCACTCTATCACGCCGCCTTGGCCGCCCCGTTGCCCAAGCCTCTCGCGGTGCTGAATATCGGCGGTGTCGCCAACGTCACCTGGCTTGGGGACGGCGGGATGCTGGCCTTTGATACCGGCCCGGGCAATGCCTTGATCGATGATTGGGTGCGCCGGTGCGGACAAGGTGAAATGGATCAGGGCGGGCGTCTGGCCCGGGCCGGGCGGATCGATAACAGCGCCCTCGCCGAACTGCTGGCGAACAGCTATTTTGCGCAGCGACCGCCAAAATCCCTGGACCGGGATGATTTCACCCTGCCGGAGGCGCCGGGCTGGTCCACGGAGGACGGGGCGGCGACGTTAACCGCCTTTACCGCCCGTTCCGTGGCCAAGGCCCAGGAATATTTACCGCAAGCGCCCGGACAATGGCTGGTCTGCGGCGGCGGCCGGCATAATCCGGTGTTGATGCAGGCCTTGGGTGATGTGCTATCGGCGCCCGTTGTTCCCGTGGAAGCCGTCGATTGGCGTGGTGATTTTCTGGAGGCCGAGGCCTTCGCCTACCTGGCCCTGCGCCATTTGGACGGCCTGCCCCTCAGCCTGCCCACCACCACCGGCGTGCCCGCGCCCATGACCGGCGGGCGTTTCAATCCTCATGCCGGCTAAGGCCAGGGATTAGGCGACACTGCCGCCGCGCCGGGGGTCGCCGGCGGCGGTGACGGTGTCGTGTCGGATGACACCGGCCTGGGCCGCACCCACATAACTTATCGC
>JAPYPT010000118.1 GCA_029937535.1 Alphaproteobacteria bacterium | reverse complement strand
TTCCCTGCTGCGTTCATTGTTGGTCGAGCTTTGCATCGCCTATTCCGTATTTGAGCGGCCGTATTAGGTGTACAATAGAATACCAACCGGCAGATAGGCGGTCAAAGTGGTGGGATGTGGCTGGAAAGTTGACCAGTTCAATCGACCACCGAATATCTGAATACGTCGTGTGGTCCCGCCCAAACATACTCGTTCAGTTGCGCCCGTGTGCCGGCGGGATTGCGGAAGTGTGACACGCGCTCAATGCGTCCAGGTATGCCGTTATCGACTGCATAACACCAAGAATCACCCTCGACCCAGGCCCTGCCGCCCAACTCAAAATTGTCGATTTCAAATTTCCAAATGCCTTGCAGGGAATTTTCCAGTGAAAAAGGCAAAGCGTCTGCCTGACTCGTACCCTCGAGACGATGTCCCATCAGAAGACCCGACAGTTCGGTTCCGGTCAGTCGATTTGCCTCATCACCCTTAAAGTCATGGGGCCATTCTGGCACGCCGCCCTTGCGCAATGCGCTGATCCAGTAATCTAAGATATCGCGGTTCCAATGCTGGCGGTGCAGCGCCGTGACCTGGACATTGAAGACCGGCCAAAGTCTAAGTCGGGTGTCCACCGCCCGCCGGGCCTCGGCCATCCGGCCAAGTTCCGCATTGGCGATGATGACACCGTTATAGGCTTCCCAATATTCGTCATCGCGTTCCAAGACACCGCCATAATATCCCAGAGCGCGTTCGGGTTGGCGGTTGAGGAAGTAGGCCTCGCCCGTTAGGAAACTGTCGTGCAGGTCGGGCTTCGGGTCCATCCGCAACGCCGTTTCAACTTCCAACAATCCTTCCTTGGCGGCTCCCGCGATCAGAAGGGCCTCGGCCAAGATGCGCCGCGCCGAGGCGTTGTTGGGTTCTGAATTCACCACCTGGCGCGCTGTCGTTATGGCCTCATCATGAGATCCGAGCGTGCTGAAAATTGAAGATCGCACGCAGAGCGCGGCGGCATTGCCAGGTTCGATTGCCAAGGCCTTGTCGATAGCTTGTTGGGCGCGGTGATGGTTGGCGACCGGCGTGCCAAACTGAAACATATTGAAGCGGGCGACGAATGCACATACCGCCGCTTCGCCGGCATGGGCCGCCGCGAAATTCGGGTCGAGATCTCTTGCCTCGCCGTAAATCGCCGCTGCTTCGCCCATGGTCTCTAGTCCATGCCGGAGGTGGATTTCCCTGGCCTTGAGGAAAAGATCATAGGCTTGCAGGTTTTCCGTCGGCGGTTTGCTGGGGCCGCTCCTCTCGTCCGGCGCCAAAGTGACTTTCAGGGCGGCTACGATCTCGCTCGTGACTTCGTCCTGCACGGCGAAGACGTCCTTCAATTCGCGGTCGAATATCTCCGCCCAGACGTGGCCGCCCGTGGTTCCGTCGATTAACTGGGCATTGATCCGCAGCGTGTTGCCGGCGCGGCGCACGCTGCCCTCCAATATGTAACGAACGCCCAGGTCCTGGGCGATCTCCTGGACGTTTACATTCCTATCCTTGTAGGCAAAGGCGGAGTTCCGGGCGATCACGAACAGGCCGCTGAGCTTGGAAAGATGAGTGATCAGATCATCTGTCATGCCGTCGGCGAAGTAGGATTGCTCGGGATCGCTGCTGAGGTTGGCGAACGGCAACACGGCGACGGAGGGGCTGTCCGGTTCCGATGGCTCAACGCCGGGCATAGATATCGCGGCTGCCAACGGCGCGGGGTCGTTCGACCAATGCCAGACCTGTATGGCCCGGGCGATATTCTTGATCTCGTGACTGGCGCCATCCCGCCATTCCAGGTCAATCTTGTCGCGCACCTGGCGATGAGCATCATCCGTGATGGAGATGCCGCCCGGTTCCGCCAGAGCCTCGATCCGCGCGGCAATATTGACCCCGTCGCCAAAAATGTCCTCGCCCTCGATGATGACATCGCCCAGGTGCACGCCGACGCGGTAACGAATGGCAATATCGTCGTCGAGGCCCCTATTGCGCAGGGCCAGGTCGGTCTGCATGGCAACCGCACATTCAACGGCGGCAACCACGGATGGGAATTCCAGCAGCAGACCATCGCCCATGGTCTTGACGATGCGCCCGCCATGCCGGGCAATCAGGGGATCGATCAGTTCGGCGCGGTGTTGGCGCAGGGCATCAAGGGTTCCGACTTCGTCCACGCCCATGAGACGCGAATAGCCGACAACGTCGGTCGAAACGATCGCCGCGAGCCGACGCTGTGTACCTTCCACCATGGGGCGGAGTTTAACCGCCGATGCGGGCTGAAGCTATGTGAGATAAACAGAACCCCGCATTTGGTTTCCTCTTTGAGTCGTGGGCTCACCATGGGAGAGTGGCGCTAATGTTGAAACTTTTGGGGAGCCTCCCGTGAGCCAACCATTGATACCCACCACCTTGGTCGGCAGCTACCCGCAGCCTGATTGGCTGGTCCACAAGGATATTCTGCTGGGCAGCGGGCCGCCGCGTGTTCGCATGCGTGATGTCTGGCGGCCGCCGGAAGACTTGTTGGAGCAGGCCCAGGACGATGCCACCCTGGTGGCGCTGCATGATCAAGTTCGCGCCGGCATCGACATTGTCACGGATGGCGAGGTGCGCCGGGAAAGTTATTTCAATCGCTTCGCCAATGCCCTTGACGGCATTGACGTGGACAATCCGGCGACGGTGCCGGGACGTACCGGCAAGCCCACTCTGGTGCCCCGCGTCGTCGGTCCCATCCGCCGCACCGAAGGAGTGCAGGTCCGCGACGTGGCCTTTCTGCGCGCCCATACGGATAAGCCTATAAAAATCACCATTCCCGGCGCCTTCACCATGGCGAAGATGGCGGCGGATGAGCATTACGGCGACCAGGAAGCATTGACCATGGCCTACGCCGAGGTTTTGAACGAGGAAGTGCGGGAAATGAAGGCAGCCGGTGCCGACGTCATTCAAATCGACGAACCCCATATGCAAGCCCACCCGAAAGAATCCGGCCGCTTTGGCATCGCGGCGATCGACCGGGCGCTGGCGGGTATTGAGGGGACCACGGTGGTCCACCTTTGTTTCGGCTATGCCTATGTGGTCAGTGACAAGCCGTCGGGCTATTCCTACCTGCCGGAGCTGGATAAATGTTGCGCCACGGCGATCTCCATCGAGGCGGCGCAGCCCAATCTCGATCCCGTCATATTGGAGCAACTGCCGAGCAAAAAGGTGCTGTTCGGCGTCATCAATCTTGGCGACGAGACGGTCGAGACGCCGGAGCGGATTGCCGAGCGGCTACGCGGCGCCCTGCGTCACATCAGCCCCGACCGGCTGATCGCCGCACCCGATTGCGGCATGAAATACCTGCCCCGCGACGTTGCGTTCGGCAAGCTGCGCGCAATGGTGGCGGGGGCCGAAATTGTCCGCCGAGAGATCAGTTAAAGGCGCGCAGTCGGCTAATCTTCGCCGATGAGACGGTACCCGAACGTATCGCCGCGGGAGATGATGTGTCCCATGGTGGGCGAGGCGAAATGGGCTGGCGCGATCAGGGTATCGGTATCCGCATAACGCTCGATCAGCGCGCGCCGGGTCACGGCTGACTGCACGGGGTCCTCGCAGGCCCGGCTGGACCATTCCGGGCACACTAGCTGCAGCGGATGGTGCATGACATCGCCGGTCAACACCGCATTCGCATCGCCCGATTGCAGGTTTAAAACCACGTTGCCCGGTGTGTGGCCCGGCGCCGGTTCGAACCACATGCCGTCGTCGATCTGATGGTCTCCCTCGACCAGTACCGCCTGGCCCGCCTCCATCACGGGCAGGATGCTGTCTTCATAGACATTTGGCACCTTGCCCTCGATACCTTCCAAATGGCCGCGCTCCCAAAAATCATACTCCTTGCGCGCAAAGATGTACTTGGCGTTCGGGAACGTTGGCACCCAGCGGCCGTCGATCAGGCGCGTGTTCCAACCCACATGATCCACATGCAGATGGGTGCAGAGCACGAAATCGACCTCCTCGGGCTGCACACCGGCGGCGGCCAGATCGGCCAGGTACGGGAGGTTCAGTTGATCGAACATGGGCCGGCCGGGCCGGTGCTTGTCATTGCCAACACAGGTATCGACCAGGATGGTGTGGCGCGGCGTGCGCAGGATATAGGACTGGATGTTCAGAATGATCTTATTGGATTCGGGATCGATAAAGCGCGGCATCAACCAATCTCGGTTGGCTTCAATGACCGCTTGGTCGGCCTCCGGTATGAAGTCCTGGACGCCCAGAAAAGGTCCCTCGCTCTCGATGACCCGGCTGATTTCAAATTGCCCGACGTTTATCATTTTTATTTCCCTCGACCTTTTCGCTTAGTCCCCACCGAGATAGGCCTTGCGTACCCTCTCGTCACTGGACAGGATTTCCGAACTTTCAGAGCCGGTTACACGGCCGTTTTCCAGTACATAACCGCGGTCGGCGATGGCTAGACCCCGTTTCGCGTTCTGTTCCACCAGCAGTATACCAATTTCCGCGCTGCGGATCACGGCAAGAGAGCGGAACAGTTCCCCACAAAGCAGTGGCGACAGTCCCAGGGAGGGTTCATCCAACAGCAAAATCGCCGGCGCCGACATCATGGCCCGGCCGATGGCGACCATTTGCTGTTCACCACCACTCATGCTCCGTACCTTCTGGCGCCGCCGTTCCTCTAGCTTTGGGAACAGGGACATCACATTTTCCAGGTTTTCGCGCTCCTTTTGACGGGCCCGTTTCGGGTAGGCGCCGAGTTTCAGGTTTTCCAGCACCGTCAGGTCCGCGAATATGGCCCGGTCCTCGGGCACCAGGGCAATCCCGGCCTCGACGAATTCATCCGCCGGACAATGGGAGATGTCGCGACCGTCCATGAGGATGGCGGCGTTGTTCATGACCGGCAACAGGCCGGCGGCGGCGCGCAGAACACTGCTTTTGCCGGCTCCATTGGCCCCAAGCATGACCACGATCTCGCCCCGGGAAACCGTGACGGAGACCTCTTCGACGGCCCGGTGCTGGCCGTAAAACACCGACAGATCCCGTATCTCAAGCATCATCGTCCCCAAGATAGGCGCTGATCACGGCCCGGTCCGAGAGCACCACAGCCGGGGCGCCCTCGGCGATTTTCCGGCCACTGTTCATGACCACGCAGTGATCACATAGGCTGCGAATGGCGTCCATCACATGCTCAACGATGATGATCGTGCGCCCTTCGGTTCGCAATTCCCCGATCAGCGAGATACCGTCCGTAAGTTCCGTGGGATTAAGACCGGCCAGCCATTCGTCAAGCAGCAGAACCTCCGGATCGGAAATCAGGGCGCGGGCCAACTCCATGCGTTTCTGGTCGATGTAGGTCAATGCCGTTGCCGGCGTTTGGGACAAATGGCGAATGCCGACCCGCGCCAGCATCTCCAGCGCGCGGGTTTCCAAGCCAGGGCCCCAATACCGCGCATGGCCAAACACGCCGCCGACGGCAACGTTTTCCAGAACCGTCATGGCCGGCAGGATGCGTACGATTTGAAAGGTGCGGGCCAGGCCCTGACGCGCGATGGCGTGGGCGGGCAGTTTGCTGATCTCGCGGTTCCCCAGATGGATCTGGCCGGTGTTGGCTTTCAGCTCTCCTGACAGCAGGTTCATGACCGTGGTCTTGCCCGATCCATTTGGCCCGATCAAACCCATGATTTGTCCGGCCGCCAAGTCGAACGACAGCCCATCAACGGCGACAAGACCGCTAAAGGATTTGGTGACGTCGCGAACCTCCAACATCGCGGATTTCATCTCCTGACTAGCCATTGCCGGAACTTCGCCGCTTGAGGCGGCTTTCGATCAACCCGACCACGCCGTTTGGAATGAGGTAAACAATCAACAGGAATGCCACGCCCAGCAACAGGGTCGTTTGATTGGGAAACTGCGCCGATATCAAATCCCACAACAACATGAACGGGATCACCCCGCAAAGCGGCCCCCACAACCGATGCACGCCGCCGAGCAGCGCCATGATGACGACCTGGAAGGAGATCATCGGGCTGAAGGCAATGGTCGGCTCCACATAGGTCCATCGCGGCGCCAGTAGCGCGCCCGTCACCGAGGCGACGGTACCCGATATCACGAACAAGATAACCTTGGCCTTGGCGGTATTGATACCGACGTGGGCGGCGACGGTTTCGTCATTGCCGATGACGCGCAAGGCCAGACCCAACCGCGAACGGTTGATCCTCCAACCCACGAGATAGACGACCGCAAGCAGCAACAATAGCTGCCAATAGATCATGGACTCGGTAATTTCGGTGAGGACGTAAAGCCCGCTGCTCGACCCCATGGTGGTCTGAACCCAGGTCACGACCTGCCGGATCAACTCCGCCAGGCCCAATGTGAAGATGACGAAATACACACCGGAGATACGCATGGTCGTCAGACCGACCAGCACCGCAAGAGCGGCGCCGGCAACTGCGGCGATCACCACCAGCACGGGGAACGGCAGTATCTCGACGCCGCCGCCCACAATGTACATGCCGGTGCCAAAGAAGGCGGCGGTGGCCAGGGAAATGTAATGGGTGGGACCGGAAAACATTGCCCAGGAGGTTGCCAGCACCCCATACATGGCCAGAGAGACGCCAAGGGCGAGCCAATAGCCGGTATCGAACAGAGGCAGCAGCGCGGCCATGGCAAGGGCCATGGCGGCAAGGGCAAAGTTTCGTTTGTCGGTACCGCTCACGACCGGCTCCCGAACAATCCCTGGGGGCGGACCAGCAGAATGACGATGAACAGCAGATACGCGGCGGCCAGGGTTAGCCCTGGGTCGATCAGGCTGGCGACCGCCGTCTCCGCCAACCCGAGCATGAAGGCGGCGACGATGGTGCCGCGGATCTCTCCGACGCCGCCCAGGATGACGATAATCAATGCCTTCAAGGTAAAAATAACGCCGATGGAGGCATCGAAGGTCAGGAACATGGAGAGCAGGGCGCCGCCGCTGGCCGTCACCGCGCCGCCGATGGCGAAGGCGAGGGCCGAAGTCCGCGCTACCTTGATGGCGACCAGGCTGGCCGCCGTCGGGTTGACGGCAACGGCCCGCAGAGCCAACCCGGATCGGGTATGGTTCAACCATAGCACCAGGGCGATACAAAGCGCGGCGGAGGCACAGAATGCGGCGATCCGATTCAGGCCATAGGGTTGCTCAAGGACGATGACCGCCCGTTCCAGATAGCCATAGCTGAAATATTCACCGCCGAACACGGCCAGCATCAAGCCGACGAAAATGAAACTCAAACCAAAGGTCGCGAGGATGCTGTCGACCTCCAGTTGGCCGCGGCTTTTCGCCCGCCGCACCAAGGGTGACAGGAGGTAGCGGTAGATGCCCCAATTCAAAATGAACGCCAGCGGGACGATCACGATAAGGGCCAAAAAAGGATTGGCCTGAAAGCCGCTGTAAAACCAAAAGGCGCCAAAGGCGCCGGCGACGAGAATTTCGCCGTTGGCCAGGTTCATGATGCGGGCAACGCCGTACTGCAACTGCAATCCCAGTGCCATCAACACATAGGTGCCGCCCAGCAGTATGCCGCCGATGAGAATATCCATGCCCGACTAACTATCGCAATAGAAGTACGCCCGGCATCGCATAGGCGCGATACCGGGCGTGACCAATCGAAACTACCAGCCGGATTTCAGTTTAACAGTCTTGGCGCCGGGCCGTCCGGTCGAGCTGACGCCATGGAAAACGCCATTCTGCCATTGGCCGACGGTCCAGAACTTGTCGTTGTTCTGATTGTTGAACCTGACCGGACCGATCACGGTATTGAACGAGTTCGCCTTGATATGCGCCGTCACCGCCTTGCGGTCCTTCGAGCCGACGGCTTCTATTGCCTGTTCGAGAATTTGCAGGGAGGCATAAACCACGGGACTGGCCCAGTAATCGGCGTCCTTGCCGGTGACCTCCTTGTGGGCCTTGCGATAGGCCTTCATCTCCGCGCTATCGGGATTGACGCCACCCGCGCCCAATACATTCTCAATGGCGCCGCCGAACTTGCCCGCGTAGACGGGAAAGGCCGTCGCCACGGCCGTATAAAACGCCTTCACGTTCAAGCCGACGATCTTCGCCTGCGCGGTCAGGCCAAAGGTGTCGGGCGGATACGACCAGGCGATAAAAGCGTCCGGGTTCGCCGCCTTGGCGCCCTTGACCACGGGCGATAGATCCTGCGTGCCCAATGGATAGGATTTGTCATAGACGATATCCAAACCCGCCGCCTTGAAGATCGGGCGCGCGGCGTTCGCCAACTCGATCCCGAAGGCATCCGCGACATTGACCATTGCCACGCGATTGCCAATTTTGCCGTCCGCCACCAGTTTCTTGAGGATATCGGCCACCGACTGGGTGAACGCGGTGGTGTTGCCGAGCAGGAAGAAAAGGTTCGGATAACGTTTTGTCAGTGCGGGAACCTTGTCCGTTATGGCGGTGACCGCGATTTGCGGATAGCCGTACTTCGCGAAAATTGGCGCGGCCGCCAGGTTCAATCCCGTGCCATAGGGCGAAATAATAAAATCCACTTTGTCTTGCGTCGCCAATCTTTGCACGGCCTTGATGGTTTCGCCGGGATTGGTGCGGTCGTCATATTCGATCAGTTCAATCTTGGCGCGGCCACTTTTCAGTTTCAGGCCGCCACGCCCATTCACCTGAGAGACCCAAAGTTTCAGATTGGGCCAATGGCTGACCGTTGAACCGCCCGCCAAGGGCCCGGTCTTTGGCGCCACCGCGCCAATCTTGATGACCTCCGCCGCCTGGAGCTGGCCAAGGGTGAAGAATGTTGCGGAAATCGATAACGCACCGATCCCGATCGTTTTCAGAATTCGTTTCATGAAGTCCTCCCCGTTTAGTTTATTTGATTCTACAAAACTATGAATGCACGCAATTGACGCCGGGCCGTGGCGGGGTGATCGTCACCCAGCCTGCGACTTGACGTAGTCGAGATAGCCACGAACATCGGCGGCAGGCTCGGTATAGGCCGTGCCAAGTGCCGTCTCCATGGCGGCAATATAACCCGGCATCCAATCCGGCGCGGCACCGTCAACGGCGTTCAGAAACTCCAGTGTACTGGCTAAACGCATATCCGCGATAGACGGCGATGATCCGCCGATGAAATCGTTGTCGCCAATGTAAAACGATTTAAATACGGCCAGAGGTTCGGCCAATGCATCTTGGGCCGACTGCCGGGCTATCGCCTTTTCGGCGTCGCTGGCATCGCTAGCGCCAACCTCGCCGGCGTAAAGCCCGAACCCCAGTACCGGATACGTCGCCCGCGCGACCAAGGGATAAAGCGTGCCAATCACGTATTGCATGGCGCTATCCGTATTGGCCCGATCACCGGCGCCGTCGGGATAAAACTGCGCCAAACCGTTGGCGGCGCAGAGGTATTGCATGATCGCGCAGCCTTCCCAGATCGCTCCGTTGGGCAGATCATCGCCTTCAAGTAAAGGTGTTGTATGCGCTGGGCATATGCTTAGAAACTCATCCGTGCGGGTGTTGCCATAAGCGTCCACTTCCTCGATATCCAGCTCAGCGGCGCGGACGAGAACGCGGACACACATATTGTTCACGCTGGGTTTGATGATATGAAGTTTCATTTTCCGTCTCCCAAGATTGTTGGCGTTAAAACTCCCTTACAAACTGATATCGCATTCCTTTAGGCTTCAATCGTGTCGCGTATGATGCCCAATGACGCCGTCATGCCCATGCCGGCCAGAATATCCGGCCGGTCATCGAAATCATCATCCTCGTCGATCATCACCGAATGGGAGCGCACGCGGTAGAGGGCGCCGTCCCGCGCGCCGGCCGGCTCCACGCCCTTTTCCAGGGCACGGGCGGCATCGATCAACAGCCGGCGCATTTTTATGATCGCGGTGTCGGAGGTGCCCAGATGCTCCAGCGAGCGGTCGACGATGGCGCCGGCGCTTTCGGTCATGGCCGCGTCCTGAGCGCGGATGCCGACAATCCCGGTGAAAGATGCCGTGCGTTGAAATTCCCGGTCGATGTTGTAGTTGTTGGTGCTATTGGCGGCGGGGGTCAGGGTGCCGGGTATCAACGCCGCATGAGCCGCCGCGCCCGTGCTCCAGTCGTGCAGCTCTTGTTCGGTAATCGGGCCGTCGTTGCGATAGGTAATGCAGATAATGTTGCAGTGGCCGTCGTCCGCGGGAACCCACATGCGCACGGTGCGGGATTGGCCGGGTACGGGCGCGATCATGGTATAGAATGGATAGAGCCATTGGTTCATGCGCCAATAATAGCGGCCGCCATCGACCCGCCGTCTCGCACCCAGGGTCATGCCGAAATCGCTTTCGGTGACCTTCCATTTCGGGGCCGTGTCTTCCGCGAAAAAGGCGCCGGTCAGGGCCGCCTTGTTGGCGTCGTCGTTATCAAGCTTGCTGTGCAGGAAGCTGACATGGGCGGAGTCTATCTCGCCTTCCACAGCCTGGGCGTAATTGGATTCCTGATACCACCGGGACTGATAGAGATAGTCGTCGGGCACGTCCATCCATTCCAATTCCGGCAATCCGCCCCGCAGCTCCTCCGGGCCCATATAAGCCCAAACGACGCCGCCCTTTTCTGACACCGGATAGCTCTTCAGTTTGATCTTGTCCTTGAAGGTGCTGTCCGCCGGCTCGGACGGCATATCCACGCAATTGCCGTCCACATCGAACTTCCAGCCATGATAGACGCAGCGGATGCCACAGGCCTCGTTGCGTCCGAAAAACAGGCTGACGCGGCGGTGGGGGCAATACTCATCGACCAGGGCAACACGCCCGTTGCTGTCGCGAAAGGCCAGCAAATTTTCGCCCAACAGGCGAACCCTTACGGGCGGGCCGTCCGGTTCGGAAATTTCCTTCGACAGCATGAAGGGCATCCAGAACCGGCGCATGAACGTTCCCATGGGCGTGCCGGGCCCGGTTTGTGTCAGGTATTCATTCTCTTCGCGGCTCAGCATGTCTCGGTCCCCGAGATGGAGATGGCTATCAACTGCCGTGGACTATACATGAATTGCGGTATTTTGGTTGTATGGTGACCGGACTCCCATAATTGCACGAGGCAAAATCATGACAATTGGTACAGCGGTTCCCTTGCCCGCCTACAACATCGACCCGGCCTTCATGGCCAAGAAGGCCGAGGATCTGGGCTTTGATTCGATCTGGTATGCCGAGCATCCGGCGGTGCCCGTGCATTCGGACAGCCCCTTCCCCTCGACGGGCGGCGAGATCCCCTGGACCTATTCCCATTTCACCGATCCCTACATTGCCCTGGCGCGCGCATCGGCCGTGACTTCGCGCATCAAGCTGGGAACCGGCATTACCTTGATACCGGAGCGCAACCCCTTGTTGCTGGCGAAGGAAATCTCGGTCCTGGATCTTTATAGCGGTGGGCGGTTTCTGTTTGGCATCGGCACCGGTTGGCTGCGCGAGGAGACCGAGCTCATGGGTGGCGATTTCGCCCATAGATGGACCCAGACCCGCGAGGCTCTTGACGTCATGAAAAAGCTTTGGACCCAAGAAGAGGCGGAACATCAGGGTAAATATTTCAACTTTCCGCCCGTCCGCTCCTACCCCAAGCCGGTCCAGAAACCCTATCCACCGATCCTGATCGGCGGCGCGGCGAAGAACGTGTTGCGGCGCGTGGTGGATCATGGCGATGGCTGGCTGCCCAACCGGGTCACGCCGGCAGAATTGGAGGATGCCCGGAAACAACTGGATACAATGGCCACCGATGCCGGTCGTGATCCGAAATCCATCACCATCACCGTTTACGGCCAGGAGCCGGACCGGGACTTGTTGCATTCCCTATTGGACGCCGGCGCGGACCGCGTGGTGGTGCGGCCCGAATATGTCGAGACCGAGGCGGAAATGGGCGATCAGCTTGAGCGCATCGCCGAAGCGGTTTTGTAGCTCGTGATCTGAAAAACCGATGCAATTATTCTGGACACCGGCCTCGCCCTTCACCCGTAAAGTTGTCGTTGCCGCCAAGGAACTGGGCCTGTGGGAGAATATTGAGATTGCGCCCACCACGTGGCCGCTTGAATGGGGCTACGCGACGGTTTCCTTCACGGCCGGCCTGGCGGAGGCCAATCCCGTGGCCAGAATTCCAACTCTGATCACCGATGACGGCGTCGGCTTGGGGTGCTCCACTTTGATTTGCCAGCACCTGAACGGCCAGGTGGTGGGCGGAGAGGTCATCCCCTCGGGCGCCGCTCAGTGGCCCATGTGGTCATTGTATGCGGTCGCCGACGGCCTGTTGGAGGCGCAGGTTGCCATGCGGGCTGAAATGCTGCGTCCGGCCGCCGTCCGTTCCGAGGATTACCTGCAAAAGCAACGAGATAGGATTGATCGTTGTTTTGACCATATGGAGGGCCGCTCGGAAGAATTGGCCGTGGCGGATGGCGCTTTGCCGAACCTGGCGCAGATTACCGCCGGTATCGCCTGTGGCTATCAGGATTGGCGTGAATGGCTCACGGATTTCAGACCCGGCCGGGCCAATTTAAGCTCGTGGTACGAAGGGTTCCGCCTGCGCCCCGCCATGCGGGCGAGCGAACCCAAGGACACGCCCGAGGTGTGAAGATCGTTGCCCGATCAGGCGCCCCGGACGTAGCGATGGCTCATGATGCGGATGCGATCACGGAAGTGAGGGCTGATCTTAGCGCTCCAGGGCGTATCGGCGGCCGTCTGCCAGGCTTCACTCCGCGGCACTTCGGGCGATGCCAGATGATAAATCGCCACATAGCGGTGCGTGCCTTCCGGGTCCTCGCCCGAGCGGTAACGCCGGGCCGCCAAGGTGCCGGGAACGGCCAAGAGTGCCGGCAAATGTTCCTCATCGTACCAAGCGTTGAATTCGTCCTCGGCCTCCGCCGTGACATTCATGGCATTGAGCAGCAGGCCGCCCGCACCGTCCGGCGCCGGCTCATCGCCCGGCGTGACCTGCGTGCCTTCAAACCGCAATAGACGATCGCACGCTCCGGTGACCCGTTTGGACCAGACCGATAGGTTGTCATAGGCGATGGCGTTGTAAGCATCGCTGCGCATGACATCGAGGCTATCGAGATCATAGGTTGCCACCGCCACCGCCGGTTCTTCGTCACAGATCCAGCGTTCGCAGGCGCCAAAACCCGGAACAGCCTGCCGCTCGGGGATATGCTCCAGATCATACCAATCATGAAATTCGTCGGAGTAGGCATTCAAATAATCGAATGCGGCAACCAACAGGCCCTTGGCCATGGTGTTCTCCCTTCGGCTAAGCGAATAATCGAATCAGTTCTATCCTATCACCTTGCGCAGGATATGGCGGCGGTTGGTGGTATAGGGCCGGACCTCGCCGGGCCAACGGCCGCGCTCTCCGGCCATCGCCCATTCAGCGCTCAACAGCACCTCCGGGCTCTCAATTTCATAGATCACGTTGTACTTCGGCTCATTGCCCGGATCCATGGTCCGTTCCTCGCCGGCCAGCATCATCCGTAGCGGTTCCCTGACCGCGCGCGTCGCGCCAAGGACACCGGGCACGGCGGATAGGTAAGGCACATGCTCGCTCTCATAGACTTCGTTGAACAGCTCTTCCTTGTCCGGTGCAACGTCCATGCTGACGACGAAATAAAACCTTGTTTTCATGGCCATTTCCTAAAGCAGGGTTCCGATCCTCTCGATATTCGCCAGCGCCTCCGCTTGCTCAAGACCAGGCCAGTGAATGCGCATGAGAAAATGATCGCTGCCCACGGTTTCCGAAAACTCCTGTAATCGGTCACGCACCTCGACGATATCTCCAATCAGGAAATGCGCCGCGGCAAAGTCATCGAATGCCGTTTCGAAATTTCCCGCCACCGCGCCCTCCTGCCCCCAAGCGGCGTAGGCGCCGTATTTATCCAACAAAGGGCCCCGCGAAATTTCCCGCGCATGGTCCGACGTCCGCCCGATGAAGCATTCGCGCACGATGGGGCAGGGGCCGGCTTCCGGCAACCCAACTTCGGCGCGTTCGGCGTGGAAAATCGCCATGAATTCGTTGACCCGTTCGAAGCTCATGGTGGGGGCGACCAGCCAGGCGTCCGCCAGGCGGGCGGCGCGGCGCACCGAGGCTTCCACATCGCCGCCCAGCCATATGGGCGGGCGGGGTTGTTGTTGTGGCCGCACGCCGGGACGGGCATTGGTGAGTTTGAAGTAGCGCCCGTCGTGGTTCACCTCGTCCTCCGTCCAGAGCCGTTTGATGATCTCCAGACCCTCCGTCAGCCGACCGACCCGGGTCTTCTTATCGATGCCCATGGCCTCGAATTCCTCATCGCGATAGCCCAGGCCGGCGGCCAGCACGTAGTTGCCGCCGCTCAGCCAATCAAGCGTGGCGGCTTCTTCGGCCACCAGCGCCGGGTTCATCATCGACAGCAGAAGCACGCCCGGCCCCATTTGCATGCCGGCGGCGTCTTCGGCCAGTTGACCCATCAGCGGTATGGTTTGAAACATGCCCATGGGGCCGCTGACCACGTGCTGACCCAACAACAGAGAGGTAAACCCGTTGTCCCTGGCGCACCGCACTTGCTGGCGCAGATCGGCCAGAACTGATTTGGGATCCTCGTCCGCTTTCCATTGCGATGCCGTGAACATACCGATGCGCATACTAAATTACCCTCCACCCGAGATGATTTTGCGACCGATAGCATTTCCGAATTGGAAATGCTCCGATTCTTAAGAATAGAGCAGTTTTTCCAATCACTTAGAATCACTTCGTGATTCACATTAGATCGGAACTGCTCTACCGGCATCGTAGAGGTTGTTGGCCGTGGCACCAAGACGGCCGTTGCGGATTATTTTGCCGTGCTGGCCTTGCGGTGGAAGGCGGAACCGGCGCTTTCCGTTTGATCGGAGCGGAAGATCAAATCATCCACGGATTGGCCGCTACCGTATCGTGCCGCCAATGCTTCGGGATCGAATGGTTCACCAATCGGATTCTTGTTGAAGGCCGCGCTGTCCATAAATTGGTTGGCTTCTTCCGAGGCCATCAGGTCTGTCTGAAACTCCAAGGCGTTGCCGTCGGGATCACGGTAATACAATGACAGCGTCAACCCGTGCCTGATGGGCCGCCAGGGCGTGATGCCATAACTTTTCAGGCGCTGGTAGGTATCGATCAATTCCCCGACGCCGTTCCAGGTATAGGCGAGATGGTTGACGCCGACAGTGCCCGGATTTTTATCGCCTTCACCGTACGCGGCCGGACCCAGATTGGCGAAGGCAAAACGATGATGTTCGTCGTCGTAGGTCAGGAACGCCAATTTTTCATCGCGATGCTGGACTCGCGCCTCGAACACCCGGACATACCAGGCGATCATCTCCTCATAGCGGTGGGTGTTGTAGACCACATGTGCAAACTTGCTGGGCGCGACCATTGCTGTGCTTCCTCGTCTCTGCGGGCTCTCACCCAATTCCGCCGCGCCGTTGGCCGGCGGCATCAGAGCGGATTTTACGGGAAGTGCCTGCCGCGGATCAATATGTGATCCGCTGCCAAAGCGCCGTCGCGGCAAATCGCGAGCAGTTTATGCGCCGGCTTCTCATAGACGGGTATTGTAGAGGTGGAGGAAACCGTCCGTGGTATTGAATTGTCCCCACGGTGTCTCGTTATCGCTGAAGGGCGGAAAATCAAATTCG
>JAPYPT010000117.1 GCA_029937535.1 Alphaproteobacteria bacterium | reverse complement strand
CGCGCCAAACTGGTCAGACTATCGAGGCCAAGGCTGATACCGGTCATGGCGTTGCCCAGGATCATCCCGAACAAGGGAATGGCATAGCGCGGATCATACCAGGGGTCCGGGCGCAGGGGACCATTGAGGGCCAGCACCGTTACCACCATGCCCGCCAACAGCATGGTGGCCGAGCCGATGCCAGGACCCCACCACCCCGTCAGACGGTGCTCCTGCCGGGCCAGGACCTCGCGCCCGGCAAACAGCACCATGATCAGGGCCACCAATCCGGTCAGCCAGAACGAAACCTGCTCGAACAAAACCTGCAGCACCAGGCCGACGAGCAGCAACTGCACCACCATGCGCACGGCGGCGATCAGCATCCGCCCTTCCAGACGCAGACCCAAGGCCAGCGACAGCGCCGCGTTGAACACCACCAACAGGGCGGCGAGAGCCAGATCGAGATATGAGAGTTCCAGATATGGGGTCATGACCCCAGCACCAGCTGGCCCCCCTCCAAACGCAGGCCGCGCTGGGCGAGGCGGTCTATTTGGGCCGTATCATGACTGACCAGCAGGATGGCGTCACCCGCATCCAGCCGCTGGCGCAGGAGGTCTTCAACCAGGCCGCAATTTTCTCTATCGAGGGCCGCCGTCGGTTCATCCAACAGCCAGACCCGGGCCCTGCCCGCCAGTCCCCGCGCCAACGCCAGACGCTGGCGTTCACCGCTGGACAGACGGGCCACGGGCCAGCTCATCACCTCGCCGGGTGCTGGAAAGCCCAGCGCCCCCACCAGCGCCAGGGCGGCCTCTCGGTCAGGCATATGCCCCCCGACCAGATCCAGCCACCAGCCCGCTTCCGCCGGCAGATAGGCGACCAGCCCCCGCCATTCGGGCGCGGACATCGCCTCCCGCGCACGCCCGTCCGCCCGCACCTGACCCTCGTTGGGATCGAGATCCGCCAAGGCGCGCAACAGCAACGATTTGCCCGCCCCCGACGGTCCCGTCAGGGCCAGGCATTCGCCGGCTTCAATGTGAAAAGAGAGTGGTCCCAGAAAGGGGCGATGCAAACCGCCGACTGTTAGCATCTGACTGTTAGCATCTGACTGTTAGCATCTGACTGTCAGCATCGCCCGGCAAGCTTAGCGGGGTGCAATCACCATGGTCATTTGGCGACCTTCCATTTTCGGAAACTGCTCCACCTTGGAGACGCTTTCCAGATCATCGCGGACCCGCTCCAGAACTTTCAAGCCAAGGTTTTGATGGGCCATTTCCCGGCCCCGGAAACGCAAGGTTACCTTGACCTTATCGCCCTCGCCCAGAAACTTGTTCATGGCCCGCATTTTCACATCGTAATCATGATGATCGATGTTCGGGCGCATCTTGATTTCCTTGACCTCGATGACTTTCTGTTTTTTGCGGGCCTCGTTGGCCTTTTTCTGTGCCTCGTACTTGAACTTGCCATAGTCGAGGATTTTGCAGACCGGAGGTTTCGCCTCCGGTGCGATTTCCACCAGGTCAAGACCGGCATTTTCGGCACGGTCCAACGCATCATCGAGGCTGACGACACCTACGTTTTCTCCTGTTTCGTCAACCAGACGGACGGAATCCGTTTCGATCCGTTCGTTTATCCGCGGTCCCGATTGGGTCGGCGGTGTATTGGGATAAAATCGTCGAGCGATTGTCGTAATCTCCTGTCTGTTGTTGCCCGGCAGCCAAAATTTTTGGCGACACCGGCTTTAAAGCTTAGTCACGACGCGAATTACCGTGACCATTATGGCCCTAGCGCATGTCGCGTTCAATTGAACGCGAGGCCATGCGCTAAAACCTTTAAGATAGAGCAACTTATCCGATCACTTAGAACCGCTTCGCGATTCACATTAGATCGGAATTGCTCTAGAATAGTATTCACAGGGTTAATAAAGCACCCTTCTGACCCACCGATCAAGTTGATAATCCGGACCCACCCTAGGCACTGGGCATGGCCCCTTCCTCCGCCAGCATGGCAATGGCGTCGGCGAGGGGCAGCACGTCCTGGCGTTTGTCACCCAATCGGCGCAGGGCGACCGTGCCGTCCTCGGCCTCCCGCTGACCGACGGCGGCGATCACCGGGACCTTGGCCAGGGAATGCTCCCGTACCTTGTAGCCGATCTTTTCGTTGCGCAGATCGACCTCCACGCGCAAGCCGGCGGCCTTCATCTGGCCGGCGACCTGCGCCGCATAGCCATCGGCATCGTTGGTGATGGTCGCCAAAACCACCTGCACGGGCGACAGCCAGAACGGCAGGCGGCCGGCGTAATGTTCGATCAACACGCCAATGAAACGCTCGAACGAACCCAGTATGGCCCGGTGCAGCATGACCGGCCGATGCCGCGTGTTATCATCGCCGACATAACTGGCATCCAGCCGGTCCGGCATATTGAAGTCCACCTGCAGGGTGCCGCATTGCCAATCCCGGCCGATGGCGTCGCGCAGGACGAATTCCAGCTTCGGGCCGTAGAAAGCGCCCTCGCCGGGGTTCAGGGTATAGTCCAGGCCCGCGGCCTCCGTCGCCTCCCGCAGGGCCGCCTCGGCCCGGTCCCAGATCTCGTCGGAACCCACGCGCACCGCCGGGCGGTCGGCGAATTTCACGATCACCTCGTCGAAGCCAAGGTCCCGGTAAATGTCCAGCAGCAGATCGCAAAACAACTTCCCCTCGCTGGAGATCTGATCAACCGTACAGAAAATATGGGCATCATCCTGGGTGAAGGCGCGGACCCGCAGCAAGCCGTGCAGAGCGCCCGAGGGCTCTTTACGATGGCAGGAGCCGAATTCCGCCATGCGCAACGGCAGGTCGCGGTAGCTTTTCAGGCCCTGTTTGAAGATCTGGACATGGCCCGGACAGTTCATGGGCTTCAGGGCGAAGACCCGCTCTTCGAATTCCGAAGTATACATGACGTCCTGAAACGTCTCCCAATGGCCCGAGACCTCCCAGAACTTGCGGTCGAACAATTGCGGCGTCCGCACTTCGAGATAACCGGCGCCATCGAGACGGCGGCGCATGTAGTCCTGCAACAGGCAGTACAGCTTCCAGCCCTTGGGGTGCCAGAACGGCATGCCGGCGGCTTCTTCCTGAAAATGGAAAAGATCCATTTCCCGGCCCAGCTTGCGGTGGTCACGCCGTTCCGCCTCTTCCAAACGGAACAGATACGCCTTCAATTCCTTTTTGTTGCGCCAGCAGGTGCCGTATATGCGTTGCAGCATTTCGTTGCGGCTATCGCCCCGCCAATAGGCGCCGGCGATGCTCATCAGCTTGAAGGCATCGCCCAACTTGCCCGTGGATGACAGATGCGGACCCCGGCACAAATCGACGAAATCGCCCTGACTATACACGCTGATGGGCTCGGCCTCGGGCAGATCCTCGATGATCTCGGCCTTGTAGTGTTCGCCAATGGATTTGAAATAATCGATCGCCCGTTGCCGCTCCCAGACCTGGCGCTCAATGGCCTCGTCGCGCCCGACAATCTCCGCCATGCGTTTTTCCAGAGCGGTCAGATCTTCCGGCGTGAAGGGTTCGGCCTTGGCAAAATCGTAGTAGAAACCATTCTCGATGGCCGGGCCGATGGTGACCTGCAGATCCGGCCACAGCTCCTTGGCCGCCTCGGCCAGGACGTGGGCGCAATCGTGGCGCAGAACTTCCAGGGCCTCGTCGCTCTGCCGGGTAATAATTTCGACCTTGGCATCCGCCTCAATGGGCTGGCGCAAGTCCGCCAGGGTACCGTCGATACGGGCCACGATGGCGGCCTTGGCCAGACCGGGGCCAATGTCATTGGCGACCTGTTCCGCCGTCACGGCGCCATCATATTGGCGAGACGTGCCGTCGGGTAATGAGATGGCAACCATGTCCAAACCAAACCTGTGCAAGAAACATCAAAACCGCCACTTCCGGCGGTGTGAGCGCAACTTAGGCGGAATGGCGGTGCTGTCAAGCGCCGCTTGGGGCCGCGCCTTTCGTAGTGGGGTTTGCACCAACAGACGGCTTGCCATCAGGACCGCTTCGGGCGAAAACAGCGTACATGAGTGATGATATGCCACAAACACCGAGCCCGGCGCAATTGCGGCTGGAGCAGCGCGGACGGGCCGGTGAACTCTTGCCCATTGTTTTGCTCAACATGTTGTTGAACATCCTGACCCTTTCCATCTACCGGTTTTGGGGCAAAACCAATGTGCGCCGGTATTTGTGGCGGCAAACCCATTTTCTGGACGAGCCGCTGGAATATACCGGCACCGGCGGGGAATTGTTCAAAGGCTTTCTGGCGGTTTTTCTTCTGATCCTTGCGCCGCTGGGTGTGGTCAGCAATTTGGCCGGTGTTTATCTGGAGCCGGACGGCACGGAATTAGCCAGCTTTACCGGCCTGTTTTATTTGTTCATATTTTTCCTGATTGGAATGGCCATTTACCGGGCCCGGCGCTACCGTTTGAGCCGGACCCGTTGGCGCGGTATCCGGGGCGCCATGGTTGGCTCCTCGGCGCAATACGCCCTCCGTTATGTGTTCTTTTGGGGCCTTACCCTGGCCAGCCTGGGCTGGGCCTATCCGTGGATGCGGGTCAGCCTGTTTACGCGCATCATGGAGGAGACCAGGTTTGGCGACCGCGCCTTTCGGGTCGTCGCGACCTTGGGTCCGCTCTACCGACTTTTTGCCATCTGCTGGTTCGGCTCCTTCGCCTTATTGATCGCGGTCACCGCCGCGGTCGTAAATTTCAGCTCGGCGTCGGTGATAATAGAGGGCCTGGCTGACGAGATGACCGTTTCGCCATGGCTGGGATTGCTGGTGCTTTGGCCATTCTTTCTGCTGTTCTGGCTGCCGTGGTACAAGGCCCGTGAAATTAATCATCTGGCCGCCGGCACATCCTTCATGGCGGTTTCGTTCCGCATGGATGTCTCGGTCTGGAATTTATTGGGCCTAATGTCGCTCAATCTATTGATCGTGGTGACGACACTTGGCTTTGGCCAACCCTTCGCCCAGTTGCGCGTGTTTCGCTTTTTTTGCCGGCGGTTACGGATGATCGGCGATCTGGACATGGACTGGGTACGGCAGTCCAGCGCCATGGCGCCATCCATCGGCGAAGGTTTGGCGGATGCCTTCGACCTTGGCGCGGTGTAGCGCGTGACCGAATACGAGGCGGAATTCAACGATGGCCGAACCGCCGCCCGGCATCATGTGAGCGTGACGTTCGATGCCCATGGCTTGCGCCTGACGGCGGATCCCCCAGAGGTCGAGGGGATCGAAAGACAGTGGCCGTACGGCGCGTTGCGCCTCATTGACCCGCCCCGCCCTGAAACACCGTTGCGTCTGACCGCCAGCAGCGAACCGGATGCGCGCCTGCGTCTAGACGATCCAGCGTTTTTTGCGGAGCTGCAACATCGCGCCCCGCATTTGTTCCTGAGCGGCCTGGCCCGGCCAAACGTGCGCCGAAACGCCGCCGCCATCCTGGCGGCTCTATTGCTCACGGGTCTGTTTCTTTGGCAGGGCGTGCCGCGCCTGTCCGCGCCGTTGGCCCGCCTGGTGCCCGTGGAGTGGGAGCAAAAGATCGGCCGCGTGGTTCGCAAGCGGCTGCTAGCCGGTGCAAAAACCTGCGAGGCGGAGCTGGGCGGGGCGGCGCTGTCCCGTCTGACCCGGCGTCTGACCTCAAAAATGGAAGCGCCGCCGAAATTTGTGGTGACGGTGGCCGACCGGGGCGCGATCAACGCCTTCGCCATGCCGGGCGGCAATATCTTGATTTTTCGCGGTCTGTTGCAGTCGGCGGAAAGCGCCGATGAGGTCGCCGCCGTGCTGGCGCACGAGTTGGGCCATGTACATCACCGCCATCCCACGCAAATGGCAATCCGGAGCATGGGGGTCGGCATGATCACCGATCTGTTGACCGGCGATGGCTCCGCCCTGGTGGAACTGGCGGGGAACGTCGGCGGGGTTTTGTTGTTGTTGAGTTACAGCCGGGACATGGAGCGGCAGGCGGATGAATTTGGCGGGACGCTGTTGCGCCGGGCCGATTTGTCCACCCACGCCATGGTGGGATTTTTCGACCGCCTGCGCGGCGCGGGGGCCAAGACGGACGGCAATAACCTGGCTGGCTATTTTAGCAGCCACCCGCCCCTGTCGGAGCGGATCGCCGCGGGCGCAAAGAGCGATGGTAATAAGTCCGGCGGCGGCCCGGCGCTGAACAACGACGACTGGCAGGCGCTCAAAAATATTTGCGGCTAGAGATTTTCAAGCTCCCGCCAAACCCGGTCCACGGGCAGCGCCGCCAGGTCCGGCGCCCGAAGGGTCATTACATTGGCGCCGCGCGGCGCACAAAGGTCCGGGTCGGACTGGTCCGAGAACAGGACCAGCGACGGGCAGCCCGAAGCGGCGGCCACGTGCATGGGCCCGGTGTCATTGCCAATCGCCAGTTTGGCGCCCCGGGCCAGCACGGCCAGATCCTCGATACCGGTCTGCTCCGCCAGATCCCGGACGCCGGGGCATTGTTCGGCCAGAACTCTATTCAGGATAACCTCGTCCGGGCCGCCGATCAGCACGGGCTGAATAGCTGCCGCCAGCAGCCGTTGGCAAATGTCCAGGTAGTAATCGGCCGGCCAGCGTTTGCCCCGCCGATGGGCCGAGCCGCCGGGCACCACCAAGGCATGGGGCCGTTGCAATTCGAACCGGTCCACATCCGCCGCGACCCAAGACAGATCCGCGCCCGGAACCACCGCGATGCCCGCCATGGCCAATTGCTCCGCCTGGCGGTCCAGGGTGTGCATCAGGTCGCGGCCGGGGTTGGCGTGGGGATGGCTGGCGCCCCGTGCGATGCCGGACCATTCGGGCCGGTGCCGGCGGGGAAAGGCCCACAGATAAAAGCTGGAACGGGACGAGGTTTGCAGATCATAGACCCGCGCGAAACCTCCGTCCGCCAGGCGGCGGCGCAGACGCCGCCAGTCCGCGAACTGGAACCATTGCGGGCGGTGATCCTGCCAGACTTGATCGACCCACGGGCAGTTCCCCATGAACATGGCGAAGGGCGGCGTGGTTAACAATGTGATCTGGGCCTTGGGATGATGTTCCCTGATGGCCCGGAACGGCCCCGTTGATTGCACCAGATCGCCCAACGCGCCATGGCGGATGATGAGAATGTTTTCGGCGGGCATATTAGGGCAGCAGGGATTTATAGACGTCCAGCGTGCGTTGGCACATCAGGCTCACCGTGAAATTTTCCAGCACGTTGTCGCGGCCGTTGTCAGCCATGACTTCACGCTCTTTCTGGGTCAGGCTCAGGGCCCTATCCAGGGCCGCCGCCAGCGCCTCCGGCTCGCTGGGCGGCACCAGCCAGCCGCTTTGATCGGGCCAGACAGTTTCCCTGGCGCCACCATGGTCGGTGGCGATGACCGGCCGGCCCATGGCCTGGGCCTCGACCGCCACGCGGCCGAACCCTTCGGGCCGGGTGGAGGCGGAAACAACCACATCCGCCAGCATATAGGCCGCCGCCATATCGGAACAATGATCCACCAGGCGCACCACCTGATCGAGGCCCTTGCCGCGCACCGCCTCCTCCAACTCCTCGCGATAAGCGGTGCGGCCCTGATCTCCGCCGACCAGGACACAGCAGACATCCCGCCGCCCCAAGATCGCCAGCGCCTCGATCAACACCCCCTGCCCTTTCCATGAGGTCAGGCGGCCCGGCAACATAACCACGGGACGGTCATCATCCAGGCGCCAGGCCCTGGCGATCTGGATAATCCGCTCGGCACTGACCTTGGCCGGATCAAACAGGTCCGGATCAATGCCCCGGTGGATCGTCACCAGACGGTCGTCATCCACGCCATAGGTTTCGCGCACGTGATCGGCGACGAACTCGGATATGGCAATGACCCGGTCACCCTTGCCCATGACCGCGTTGTAATAATGCTTCAACCAGTTGTGGCCATAGGCGTTGTGAAATGTCGTGACAAAGGGTTTGCCCGTGCGCCGCGCCGCGCTCAATGCACTCCACGCCGGCGCCCGGCTGCGGGCATGCACCAGGTCAATGTCGTTGCGGTTGATCAGATCGGCCAGGGCATCGCCGTTGCGCAGCATGCGCAGGGGCCGCTTGGCCGCCAGGGGCAGTTCCACATGTTGGGCCTGGGCCCGGCCCAGTTCATGACACATCAAGCCGCCGGAGGAGGCGACCGTGGCCCGCCAGCCCGCCCCCGTCAGGGCCGCCGCCATCTGCACCGTGCCGCGCTCCACCCCGCCCATTTCCATGGCCGGCAGAACCTGCAGCACATGCGCCCCGGCTGCTATCCCGCCATCGGCTTGAATGCTAGATTGCGACCCATTGTTCATTCTGATTGGCGCATCCATGACTAACGATACCGAACCGCGTTTCCTCACCCAACCTGATGGGACCCGCATTGCCTACCATCATACGCCCGGGAAAGCACCCGGTGTGATCTTTTGTGGCGGCTTTATGTCCGACATGACCGGCACCAAGGCCCAGGCCCTGGAGGCCGCCTGCCGGGCCGCCGACCGCGCCTACACGCGGTTTGACTACCGGGGGCACGGTCAATCGGATGCTGATTTCGAAAGCGGAACGATTGGTTTGTGGACGGACGATGCCCTGGCCGTGCTGGACCAGGTCACGGAGGGGCGGCAAATCGTGGTCGGCTCCTCCATGGGCGGTTGGATCATGCTGCTGTTGGCGCGGGCCCGGCCCGACCGTATCGCCGGCCTGGTCGGCATCGCCCCGGCGCCGGATTTCGTTCTGCGCATGTGGGACGGCTTCTCCGACGAGATCAAGGAAACCCTCCGCCGGGACGGCGTTTACCGGGCGCCATCGGAATATTCCGAGGAACCCTATGCCATCACGATGAATCTGATCGAGGAGGGCACGAACCATCTGGTTCTGCAACAGCCCCTGGATGTGGATTATCCGGTCCGCATACTGCATGGCATGGCGGACCCCGACGTGCCATGGCGGCAATCATTGGAGATCGTCGAGCGTCTGCGGGGCGACGATATCGTCGTCACTTTCTCCAAGACCGGCGACCATCGCCTCTCGGAACCCGGCGACATCGCCCGCCTGATCGAAACCGTGGAGGCGCTGGCCAAGGGCAGTTGAACATTCCTGGCGAATATTTGTGTGTACAATTTTTAGGTGTTAGGATTTTCCCATGCATTTTGGAATATTCATGGAATTCGGATTTCGCAATGGCGGCTCCGAGGGGGAGGCGTTTCGGGAAGGTTTGGACCTGGTCGATGCCGCCGAGGCGTGGGGGCTGGACAGCGCCTGGCTGTCGGAGTTTCATTTTTCGCCGGAGCGTTCGGTGTTGTCCTCGCCCATCGTGGTCGCCGGCGCCCTTGCCGCGCGCACCCAGCGCATGCGCATAGGCCTGGCGGTTTACGTATTGCCCCTGAACAACCCGCTGCGGATCGCGGAGGAAGCCGCGACCGTGGATCAGCTCAGCGGCGGACGCCTTGATTTTGGCATCGGCCGCAGTGGCTTCGTACGTTCCTATAACAGCTACAACATCGACTACGGCGAAAGTCAGGCGCGCTTCGAGGAAGCCTTGGCAATCCTGCGCGCGGCCTGGTCCGGAGAGAAATTTTCCTTCGAGGGCAAGTTCTATCAGGTGACCGATGCCCTGGTGGTCCCTCAACCGGTGCAAAAACCCCATCCGCCCATGCGCATGGCGGCGACCTCGGCGGCTACTTTCAAGACGGTGGCGGAGCAGGGCTTGCCGTTGTTCGTCGGCCTTCGCGGCGACGGCTTGGGCACCTTGGTGGAAAACATAAAGGTGTACCGGGAAACCTGGCGCCGCGCTGGCCATGATGGCGACGGCAGCGTCTATCTGCGCGTCCCCGTCTATGCCGCCAATACGGACGGGGCGGCGTTGGAGGAACCACGGGACAATATCATCTACTACTTCGAACGTCAGGCCCGTTTGGTCGCCGCCAGCAGCCCCAAGGGCGGCAGCGCGGAACGCAGCAATACGGCGGCAACATTATCCGCCCTGTCTTATGACGACATTTTACGGGACCGCGTGGCCTTTGGCGACGCGGCGCGGCTCATCGACCGGATCAAAGAATGGCGCGAGGTTTTGGGCATCGACGGAATCACGGCGGAAATGAACGCCGGCGGCATGCTAAGCGAGGCGCAAGTCAAAAACAGCCTGCGCATCATTACCCGGGACGTCATGCCTGCCTTCAAGTAAGCCGCATTTACATCGTGTGTGGCGCGGCCCAGGGGCGGTCGTCGTAGCCCGGCGCGAAGGCGGCGTTGGTCTGGGCCGGGTTGCGGTTAATCAGGGTCCGGGCGTAGAGCGGATGGGTCATCGAACGGATTTCATGTTCGAGCGTGTACAAAACCTCGCCGCTGTCCGGGTCGACAATGTCGCGGAAGCGGTATTGGTACTGGTTGCTTTCTTCGCTAATCAGCCCGCGGTCATTCAGTTTTGCATGCGGCCGGGAAAAATTATTGACGTAGAGCTGCAAGTGGTGGCCGTCATATTTCGCCAACCGCGCCTTGGTCTCGCGGAAAATAAGCTTTTGGTTAAACCCGACCTCGACATGGGCGGCCCGCGCCTTCTCAAACGGCTTGACCGTGGCCACAGTGTCGATGATGTCCCGGTAGAAGCGCGCAATCCCCTTGGCCGTGCCGGGCGGCACATCGAACAATACATAGGCCATGCCCAGCAGGGTTTGGCCAAATCTGGCATGGGGCTGATGACAACGGAGTTTGTTGCCCCAGGGGCAGGTAACGTCAATATGGCCTTTCCCCGACCTGTAGGCGAACTTGGTATGCTTGAGCTCGGCACGCACGGCCTTCAGGCTTTTCGCCAGGTACTCAAGGTCCGGCACAACCAACCCGACCCGGCCCCGCAGCAACTGCGGCTCGCCGACCGGCAAATGAAACTGGCTGCGGCCAATATTGACCCACATGTTTGCCACACCCGTCACCAGATAAGGATCGCGCGTGAAGCCAAGCCCGGTAATATAAAACAATGTCGCCAGCCGCTGATCGGGCACCCGCACATTGACATGCTCAAGACCGACGGAATTGGCCAGATCCTCGGCGGCGCGGTCGAATTGCTGTCTCATGCGAAGCTCCCTGATGGCGTCACGGGCGGCGCGAAACCGTCCGCTCATGAGCGTAACGCCACGGGCCAAGTTCGTCGAGTTTTGTGATTTTATGAATTTGTGTTCTCGTGGCCGGAAATTTGGATGGGGAACGGTGCTTCATGAAATTCGGTATGTTTGGCGGCGTACGTACCAATCCTGGTGTCGATGACGGGTACCACAAGGGCTACAATGCCTATATCGACGCGGTCGTGGAAGGGGAGCGGCTCGGCTATTACAGCAATTTTATTGTCGAGCATCATTTCACGGGCGCGGGGCAGGTATCCGCGTCTCTCAACCTGCTCTCGTATTTAGCCGCGAAGACCTCACGCATTCGCCTCGGCACGGCGGTCGTGGTGTTGCCCTGGCACAACCCGGTATTGATTGCCGAACAGGTGGCGACGCTTGATTTGCTATCGGGGGGCCGTTTTGATTTCGGCGTCGGCAAGGGCTATCGCCATAATGAATTCGAGGGCTTCGGCATCCCGATCGAGGAGGCCACCGAACGCTTCGAGGAAGCGATGACGGTGATCCGCAAGGCCTGGACCTCCCAGGGCCGGTTCTCCCATCACGGCAAGCGCTGGCAATTCGACAATATCGTCGTCGAGCCAGCGACGACGCAAAAGCCGCACCCGCCATTGTGGCTGGCGGCGGGACGCACCGAATCGCTGCAGTATGCGGCGCGGGAGGGTTACAGCCTGTTTCTCGATCAATTCCAAACCTTCGAGGTGATCCTGGCGAGACTGGAAATATTCAGACAGGCATTGACGGCGGCGGGCCGGACATACGGCGCAATGGACGTCGCCGTGGCCCGCGGTCTTTTCATCACCCGCAACGAGGCGGAACGCGAGGCGGCGATCGCCACGCGCATGAAATCGCAGGAGGTCATGAACGCCTTTGCCTTCGACGTGAACCAAAAGACCAAATCTTCCATGGTCTCTGACTCCGATCTGCGCACGGCCGCCGTCGAAGGCCTGCTGCTGGGCACGCCGGAAGAGATCGTTGAACAATTGAAAACACTTGAGGCGCGCGGGGTCGGATATGTGCTATTATCCTCTCCCGCGCCTGGCGGGCTGCGCATTTTCGCCGAGGAGGTCATGCCCGCATTCACCTGATGCGCGCTATGTTCGGAACAGCGGCTTTACCAAGTCGCGGAAAAATGGTAGCAAGCCAACCCATTCAAGAAGCTTTGTACAAGACGTAAAGAAGGCGAACCATGCAGGTTAATCTCAAGACACCCGATACGGACACCGACGACAAGCGCAAGGATGAGACCAAGACAAGGCATTGTCTGATCTGCAAGGACTCCTTTTTGAGCGAATGGGCCGGCGAACGCATCTGCCGCAAGTGCAAATCGAGCTCGGCCTGGCGCACGGGCTGAGGCCTTGGCGCGCGTCGCGGCTAATCCGGTCCTGGACCCGATAACGACCTAAATCAATTTGCGCATGACGTGCTGACGGTTGGTGGTGAAGGGGCGCACCTGACCGGCCCAGCGGCCCTGTTCAACGGCTTCCGCCCAGGCCGGGCTGTTCAGCACATCCGGGCTTTCAACTTCATAAATGGCGATGTAATGAGGCATGCCCTCGCCGGTAATGGCATGTTCCTCGCCGGCCATGCTCAAGGTCGCGGGGGTTGTCTTCAGGCGGGAGACGGCGACGACGCCGGGCACCTTCAGCAAGGCCGGAATATGCTCCTCGTCGTAGACTTCGTTAAACAAGGCTTCCTTGTCGGACTGAACATCCATGCTGACCATGAAGGCATAGGGCGCGTTGAAGGGCATTGGCCGTCTCCTTGATTTAATACATAGCGTAATTCCGTTGCTCACTCTCCCGCGCCTATGATGCGGGGTCGCAAAGGAGCGCCCCAATATGACAAACAAGGAGAGTGACCATGACGGAGTATGTTGGACTTGACGATTCAAAGAAAGAGACGAGTTTTGCGTGGTGGACGAGACAGCCAAGATAATGGCGCGGGGCAAGGTAAGAAGCGAGAGATCTGAACACAAGGTTCCACGCAAGACTTCTCTTGGCGGAAAAGACGTCCCAGGCCGGGACGTTGGCCGCGGCGAGCCCGTTCGGTTGGTTGCAAGATGGCTCAACATCCGTGATTGGGTCCAATACCTTGGTAGGCCAAAGCTGCAGGGCACTATGATGAAGCATCCGTTCAGGCGCCGGCAACGTCTTCGAAGACAACCGTGTTACCGGCAAGGGATAAACGACCAAATAAAGGACGACGGATAAAGGGACGCGGAAGAGCTTGACCCGAGAGACGGAATTAGACAGCCAGCCGAAATTAGCAAGCCCGAATTTCTTGCCATTTCAATTACTTCAAATCATCCAAAACCATAGGCGCATCAGAGCCATGCAAGTTCTTCGCGGAGGACCAATTGAAAACGCCCTAACTGGAGGCCGCCACCATCGAGCCTGGTTCCACATCCGGGTAAATCTCGTCGAGGGTTTTTGATTTACCCTCGAACGTGACCACGCGTACGTGGCGGCGGCGAAGCTGCCGTGGCTCCATGACGCCGCAGGAATGGGCGATGATGGCGACTTCGTGGTTCACATGTTCGATGTAGCTGGCGACCCGTTGCGCCTTGTCGATGGGATCAAGCCCTTTTTGTAAATCCGGATCGTGGGTGGTGATGCCGGTTGGGCAGGTGTTTTTGTTGCATTGCATGGCCTGGATACAGCCCAGGGCGAACATGAAGCCACGCGCCGAGTTCACGAAATCAGCGCCGACGCACAGCGCCCAGGCAACATCCGCCGGCGTGATCAGTTTGCCCGAGGTGATTATTTTTATGCGTTCGCGCAGGCCGTATCCCACCAGTCTGTCGATAGCCGCCGGCAGGCTCTCCTGTATGGGCAGGCCAACCCAGTCCATGAGGCTCATGGGCGCCGCGCCCGTGCCGCCGTCGGCGCTGTCGATGGTAATGAAATCGGGCGCGCAATCGGCGCCCCGGCGGTTGATTTCCCCAAACAGATCGTCGAAAAAATCATAGCCCCCGACAACACACTTAAAACCCACCGGCTTGCCCGTGACCCGGCGCACCCGGTCGATCATATCTAGAAGCTGTTCGACGTTTTCAATCTCCGGATGGCGGTTGGGGCTGATTGAATCCTCGAAGGCGGGAATGCCGCGGGTTTCGGCAATTTCAGGCGTCACCTTTTCACCGGGCAGAATACCGCCCTTGCCCGGTTTTGCACCCTGGCTGAGCTTTATTTCGAACATGCGGACCTGGTCATGGTCGGCGATGGCCCGCAAACGATCATCCGACAGGCCGCCGTCCGCATCCCGCACGCCGTATTTAGCCGTGCCCATTTGAAAGACAACATCGCCATTGCCCAGCAGATGATAGCTGGACAGCCCACCCTCGCCGGTATTCAGCCAGGCCCCGCCCCGGGCCGCGCCGTAGGACAGCGCCTCCACCGCCACCTTGGAAATGGCGCCGTAACTCATGGCGGAGACGTTGAACAGCTTGTCCGTCACGTATGGTTTGTTCGCCGACGGACCGATGGTGACGCTGGAAATGGCAGCCGCGTTCTCATCCAGGGTCGGGAATGCATCGTTGACGAAATGCACCGTTCCCAACGGCTTCAAGTCGCGGGTGGAGCCGAAGGCCAGGGTGGTTTCCTCGTCCTTCGCCGCCCGGTAGACATAACTGCGCTGCTCCCGGTTGAAGGGCATTTCCTCCCGGTCAAGGGCGAAGAAATATTGCCTGAAAAATACCCCGAGATTCTCAAAGAAATACCGAAACCGCCCGATAACCGGAAAATTCCGCCGGATCGCGTGCTTGGTCTGCAGCACATCGTTGATGTACAGACCCGCCACCACGAGTATGCCCGCGCCAATGACGAATATGAACAACAGCGCCGCGACGAATAAAAACTGGATGATGAATTCCTGAAACGGTCCGTTCATGCCAATCATCCCAAGTCTGCGTGCAGCTAAACCATGATCTCAATGCCCGGCCATTTTAGAGCAATTTTCAATTAATCGGAGTCGCTTTCGCGACCCAAATGATTGGTTCAATTGCTCTTATCTTAAGAGTTCGAGCATGTTTAAAAAGAACATGCTCTACGGCAAACCAACGAATGTTGTTATGGCGTCGGCTGTCGTATACTTGCCGTCAATTCGCGGCAACCATTTTGGAAGGGTTGGATCATGAGTGTGGCCACCGAAGCGACGCTGGGCGTGATCGATGAATTGCGGGACCTGCTGGGCGACCGCTTGTCCACCGCGCCCGCGCAACTAGACAGCCACGGCCAGGATGAAGGCTGGCATCCCGTCGAGGCGCCGGACGCCGTGGCCTTTGCCCAATCGACCGAGGAGGTCGCCGCCATTGTGCGCATCTGCCATGCAGCAGGCACGCCGGTGATCCCCTATGGCGCCGGCACCTCCATCGAGGGTCAGGTGCATGCGGTCCGTGGCGGCATTTGCATCGATGTGGGCGGCATGAACGAGATACTGGAGGTGCATACGGAGGATCTGGATTGCACGGTGCAGCCCGGCGTGCGGCGCAAACAGTTGAATGACTATTTGCGGGACACGGGCCTATTTTTCCCCATCGATCCCGGCGCCGATGCCTCCATCGGCGGCATGACCGGGACCCGGGCCAGCGGCACAAATGCGGTGCGCTATGGCACCATGCGCGAGAACGTGATGTCCCTGACCG
>JAPYPT010000425.1 GCA_029937535.1 Alphaproteobacteria bacterium | reverse complement strand
CTCCTCCGCCGCCACCGCCGCCGTCGCCGCCACCGCTGTCACCGAAATTGCCGCCGCCGCCGCCGCCGCTGCCATAATTTCCGCCACCGCCACCGCCGCCACCATCGGCGCGGCTGTCCAGCATGGTCAGTTCGCCGCGAAAGCGCTGTAGAACAATCTCGGTGGTGTATTTTTCCTGGCCTGACTGGTCCTGCCATTTACGGGTCTGCAACTGGCCCTCGATATAAACCTTGGAGCCCTTGCGCAAATATTGCTGGGCGATTCGGCCCAAATTTTCGTTGAAAATCACCACCCGGTGCCATTCCGTCTTTTCCCGCCGTTCCCCGGAATTCTTGTCCTTCCATTGCTCGGACGTGGCCAGATTGAGATGAACGATGGGATCGCCGCTCTGCATATTGCGCACTTCCGGGTCCCGGCCCAGATTACCCACCAAAATGACCTTGTTGACGCTGCCTGCCATGATTATATCGACCTATCGAATAGTGTCCCTGATTCCTTGACGCGACTATAGCCACATCGGCTCTATTCATGCCACCGGCATATGGCGCATACTACTTCGTTCGCAGTTTTCGCCCCTTCCTCGTGGCGTTTTGCCGTTAGGTATTGTTCATGCTATGTTCTTTTGTGACAGATTCGAAAGTTAAAGTCCACCCATGCAGAAATTCATCTCCGTTCACGGCGCCCGCGAACACAATTTAAAAAATATCACCGTCAATATCCCCCGTGACGAACTGGTGGTGATCACCGGTTTGTCGGGCAGCGGCAAATCTTCCCTGGCCTTCGATACCATCTATGCCGAGGGCCAGCGCCGCTATGTGGAAAGCCTGTCCGCCTATGCCCGGCAGTTCCTGCAATTGATGAATAAACCGGACATGGACCATATCGACGGCCTGTCGCCGGCGATCTCCATTGAGCAGAAGACCACCTCGCGCAACCCGCGCTCCACGGTCGGCACGGTGACCGAGATCTATGATTATATGCGCCTGTTGTGGGCCCGCATCGGCATCCCCTATTCGCCGGCCACGGGGCTGCCCATCGAAAGCCAGACGGTCAGCCAGATGGTGGACCGCATCATGGCCATGGAGACGGGCAGCCGGCTGTATTTGATGGCCCCCATCGCCCGGGGCCGCAAGGGCGAATACCGCAAGGAATTCGCCGATCTGATGAAGCGCGGCTTTCAGCGCATTAAGATCGATGGGGAACTCCATGAACTGGACCAGGCGCCAGCCCTTGAAAAGAATATAAAGCACGATATTTCGGTGGTGGTGGACCGGGTCGTGTTGCGGGAGGATTTGCAGACCCGCCTGGCGGACAGTCTGGAAATTGCCCTGGACCTGGCCGACGGATTGGCGGTGGTGGAGCCCGCCGACGGTGGCGAGGCCACCATGTTTTCGGCCCGTTTCGCCTGCCCCGTTTCGGGCTTTACCATTGCCGAAATTGAACCGCGCCTGTTCTCCTTCAACAATCCGTTCGGCGCCTGCCCCTCTTGTGACGGCCTGGGCAATCAGCTCTATTTCGACCCGGACCTGTCCGTGCCGGACGAGAATCTGAGCCTGCGCGACGGCGCCATTGCGCCCTGGTCCCGCTCCACTTCGCCCTATTACACCCAGACCCTTGACAGCCTGGCCCGGCACTTCAAGATTTCGACCACCTATCCCTGGCACGAATTGCCCGAAAAGGCGCGCAAGGCGATTTTGTACGGCACCGGCCGGACGGCGGTGGAAATGCACTATGACGACGGCCTGCGCAGCTACAAGACCAAGAAACCGTTCGAGGGCGTCATTCCCAACATGGAACGGCGCTACCGGGAGACCGACAGCGCCTGGGTGCGGGAGGAGCTGGAGCGCTTTCAGAATATCACCACCTGCGAAACCTGCGATGGCCACCGCCTGAAGGAAGAGGCCTTGGTCGTGCGCATCGGCGACCGGCACATCGGTTCGGCGACCTCGCTTTCGATCCTGGACGCGCGGGACTGGTTCGCCGGTCTGGACCATGTGTTGACCCCGCGGCAATTGGAAATCGGCGGCCGCGTTCTGAAGGAAATCAACGACCGTCTGGGCTTTCTGGTCAACGTAGGCCTGGAATATCTCACCCTGTCCCGGGCCTCGGGCACGCTTTCCGGCGGGGAAAGCCAGCGCATTCGCCTGGCCTCGCAGATCGGCTCGGGCCTCACCGGTGTATTGTACGTTTTGGACGAGCCGTCGATCGGCCTGCATCAGCGGGACAACGAACGCCTGTTGGAGACTTTGAAAAACCTGCGCGACCTGGGCAACTCCGTCATTGTCGTGGAACATGACGAGGAGGCCATCCGCAGCGCCGATTACGTCCTCGATCTGGGGCCGGCGGCCGGCGAACACGGCGGCTATTTGGTGGCCCAAGGCACGCCGGAAGAGATCATGGCCGCACCCGACAGCCTGACCGGCCAGTATCTGATCGGCATGAAACAGATTGCCGTGCCCAAGCGCCGCCGCAAGGGCCATCCCGGCCAGCAATTGGCCATTTTGGGCGCTACCTCCAACAATCTGCAAAACGTCGATGCGCACATCCCCCTGGGCACCTTTACCTGTGTCACCGGGGTTTCGGGCAGCGGCAAATCGACCCTGCTGATCGAGACCATGTACAAGGCCCTGGCCAAGTTTCTGAACGGCGCCCGGGACCATCCCGGCGCCTTCCGCAAGATCGAGGGGCTGCATTATCTGGACAAGGTGGTGGATATTGACCAATCCCCCATTGGC
>JAPYPT010000116.1 GCA_029937535.1 Alphaproteobacteria bacterium | reverse complement strand
GGACCCGCACCCGCCCATCTATGTGGGCGGCAATTCGCCGGCGGCCATCAAACGCGCGGCGCGGTTCGCCGACGTCTGGCATCCCTTCAAGGTGACACCGGAAGGGGTGGCGGAGCTGCGCCCGACGCTCGAAGCCGCGCTGCGGGAGGAGGGCCGACAGGCAGACGGTTTCCCCATTGCGCCCAAGGTCGCGTTGACCTTTCAGGATGGCCCGGCCAGTGGCGGACAGGCCCCGACCGAGGGACGGGTTGGAGACATCGTCGATGCGCTCAGCCGCTTCCGGGATGCCGGCGCCACGGAATTTTGCTTCGATATCATGACCGAAACCCAAGCCTCCGCTCTCGATATCATGGAGCGTTTCGCCCAGGAAGTGAGAGACAAGATTTAGCGCGGCGTCTAATACCCTTGCCAAGAGGCGCGTGCGTTCCTACCATTCCGGTCTAACTTTTGAAGGGAAAGAGAAAATGAGCGTGGAAGCATCAGTAGCAGCCGATGACAGCGGCATTGTGTTTGCCAAGGCAAGCGAACCGGTGATGGTGCCGGGACGGCGCAGTTTCTTGCAATATCAGGAATTGGGCGTTACGGCGGCCAGCCAAGGCAAGATGCGGGCGCAGGTCACCAAGGCGACCCAGGGATTGTCCGAAGCCACCGGTTGGCATGTACATCTGTGCGAGGGTCAATTCGTCTATATGCTGAAGGGCTGGGTGCAACTGGAATTCGCCGGTGGCCGTATAGAACGGATTGTGGCGGGCGATTCCATGTATATCCCCGGCGACACGCCCCACAACGAGACCGCGACATCGGACGAATTCGAATTGCTCGAAATCTCCATTCCGGCGGAAATGGGCACGGAAAGTTGCGACGCCCCTGAGTAGGGCTTCCAGGCTTCGCCGGTCATCTGCTTCAGGGACGGGCCGCTGAAGGGACTGTCAGCTTTACTTGCCAAAGCGCGTTGCTTCCGATAGGTTACATGTAACCATTTTTGGAGATGTGATTGTGGTGACCGCAGCGGAAGGAAAGCGAAGCTCGCGCGAAAAAGTGCGTCGATACCGTGAGCGCATGCGAGCGAAAGGCCTGAGGCCGATCCAAATCTGGGTGCCCGATACCCGACCGAAGAGTTTCGCCGAAGAAGCCCGGCGACAGTCCGCCGCCGTTGCACGAAGTGATCTTGCGCAGCAGGATCAAGCCTTCGTCGATGCGGTTTCGGAGTGGAACGGGGAGTGAGGCGCGGCGAGATTTGGACCGTATCGGGCGGCGGTTATGCTGGAAAACCGCGACCGGCGGTGATTGTCCAGGATGATCGATTTGAGGCCACGGCATCCATAACAATATGCGCTTTCACGACAGATGAGACAGAGGCGCCGCTGTTCCGTATTTTAATTGCACCGAGTGAGGGTAATGGCTTGCGTTCCGCCTCGCGGCTCATGGTGGACAAAATAACGACAGTGTCCAAAGACCGGATCGGGGACCGAATCGGCAGCCTGGACGACGCTGATACCGTGAAGTTGAATCAGGCGATTGTAGTTTTCCTCGGCCTCGCATAGCGGTGGACGAAATGATGATCGACCGGGCACTCCAAGCAGACAGAAAGGGAGAAACGTAGGATGAAGTGGGGCACGTTTAGTTTGAGTCAGGTTCCGGACTTAACGAAGGTACCGGAAACCTTCGAAACCGATTTCCAACAGTTCGAATTGGCCGAGGAACTGGGTTTCGACACGATTTGGATCGCCGAGCATTTATTCTCCAGCTACGGCGTGGTGACCTCGACCCAAGTGTTGGCTGCGGCCCTGGCCAAGGCGACCAAGACAATCAAGATCGGCATGGCGGTCGTTGTCCTACCGTTCAATCATCCCATTCGTACCGCTTCGGATTTCGCGCTGGTGGATATCCTGTCCGAGGGGCGGCTTTTGTTCGGCACGGGGCGGGCTTACCAGCCCCACGAATTCACCGGCCTGGGCATCCCCATGGAAGACAGCCGTGAGATGTATGACGAGGCGCTGGAATTGATCGTCAAGGCCTGGACCAACGAGAAAATCCAACACCAGGGCAAGTTCTGGAATGTGCCGGAGCCGATCGAGGTTCTGCCGAAACCGGTGCAAAAGCCCCACCCACCGATCTATCAGGCCGCGATCTCGCCGGAAAGCTTTGCCGCCGCCGGGCGGGCCGGCTCCGCATTACAGCTCGCCTCGCCATTCTCCTACCGTACCTATCGGGAAGATTGGGTGGATAAAATCGCCGAAAGCATTGAGGTTTATGAGCGGACCTGCATCGAACATGGTCATGACCCGAAAGGCCTGGAGCGGATGATGCTGTTGCCGTTCTTTACCCATACCGACGGCGATGAAGCCAAGCGGATCGCGCGGGAGCGGATCGAATGGTTCTACGCCAAGGTGACCGCCAACCAAAAGGCCGTCGGCGGCCAGGCAGAGGTGATCGAGGGCTATGAATTGACCATGCGTGAAAGCCTGACCACGCTGCGGGAAGGTTATCTGAATTTCGACAAGCTGTATGAACATGGCGCGGCCATTGCCGATGATCCGGCGACCTGCGCCGCGAAGCTCGATGACCTGCGCCAGCGTCTCGGCATCACGGAATTTGGCCTTTGGACCAATATCGGCGGCATGCCGCCCGCCGATTCCATGGCGGCGATGCGTTTGATCATGACCGAGGTCGCCCCCCGCGTGAACGAAATGGAGGCCGCGGCCAAGGCGGCTGAGTAGAACATATTCGCTTGCCTGGCTGCCGCGTTCCGTTCGCTCCGCGCCAGACCTTTTCGAGATTGATTGGCCCGCCCGATCCCCCTCCGAGCCGCCCATTGATCATAATTCCGTGGCTGGCCGGATGGGCAGCGGTCTAGGGCGCACGGATGACGCCGGTTCCCTCGATCAAGGCCAGCGCCTCGGCCGTCGTCACCGTGCGGCAATAGCCCTTGAAGGCGGCCAGCGCGTTATCATGGCGGGCCTGGCTTTCCGTGGCGCAGGCGTCCGCAATACAGGTCATGTAATAGCCCCGGTCGGCACCGTCCCGCACGGTAATATCGACACATTGGTCGGTCAGGAAGCCGGTCACCAGCACGCTGTCGAAGCCCATGTTGCGGAGCAGGTAGTCGAAATTGGTGGAATTGAACAATCCCGACGAGGTCTTCGCCAGCACGATTTCATCGCCCACGGGGGCGGCGGCGGCGATCACTTTCGCGCCCCACGAACCCTTGGGCACGTTGAAGCCGGAAATCTTGTAATCCAAGCCACGGTCGCGGCCGTCGAGGGTAAGGTTTTCGATCACCGTGAACATGACCTCGATGCCCGCCCGCCGGCAGGCCGCCTGTAGCCGCGCGATATTGGGGATGGCAATGTCACCGGCTTGGGCGTGAAAAAACGGCTGCCCCTCGGCCTCGGCCTCGCCGTATGTGACGTTCTGAACATCGATGATGAGCAACACTGTCCGCGCCGGCTCGATCGGCCTCTCGCGGCTATATTCCGCCCTTAAATCCAACTCACGCATCACCGTCCTCCTTCAGAAATCCAAGCGTCCGGGCAACCTGTCGAAAGGCCGCCTCAAATGCAAAGGCGAGCCGGCGCTGGCCCGCATCGTCGCCGATCAAGTCCTGGCAGATCTCCACCTCGACCGAGGGCAGGCCCCGTTCCTCGCCATGCACGGGGACCGTATAGTCGTTGGTGAAATCGACCCCATAGGGCTCGTTACGGCCCACATGGAAATCACCGCCACTCAGCGCCTCGATCAACGCATCGGCCACATCTGTCGAGGGGCCGTGGATAATACCGATGTCCCAGGGCCGCTCGAAGCCGCCGATGGTTCTGGTAAAGCTGTGCATGGCGCAAAGCACCGTGACGCGCTTCGCCGCCGCGCGGGCATCGAGAGCGGCGGCAATGGCCTCGTGATAGGGCGTGAAGATTTCCGCGATACGCCGCTCACGCTCCGTCCCGTCGATTTCCCGGTTGCCCGGGATGAACCGGCCGTCGCTTACTTCGGGCATCGAGGTGGCGACGCCGGGCCGGCGGTTGCTATCGATCACCAGGCGGGAATAGGCTTGCGCGATGTAATGTGCATCCAAACGGTGCGCCAGCCAATTGCAGGTCGCGAATATACCGATATCGATGGCGATATGATCTTCCCGGTCGGCGGCGCCAAGGCCAAGATCACAGAGACGGTTGGGAATGGCGTTGCCGGCATGGTCGGAAACCAACAGGAAGGGCGAGGCGCCGCTCCCAAGCATGCGCATCACCGGATTGGGGTCGGGCAGCGGCGGGATATCAATAGGCATCGGCGTACCGCGCGATTCGGGCCTCGGGCGAATAGTCCTCGAGGAAATCGATCTCGCTGCGTTTGTGCATCAGATAGGCGGCCCGGAATTCCGCGCCCATGGCCTGGCCCATGGCCTCGTTTTGCGCCAGCAGTGAGAGCGCCTCAGAGAGCGATTGCGGCAGATGGATCAGGCCCAGCCTTTCGCGTTCGGCGGCGGTCATATCATCGGGATCGCCAAGCGTCGGCTCGCGCAGGCGCGGTTTGTCCCGCAGCCCCTTGAGGCCGGCCCAAACCAGGGCGCCCAGTACCATGTATGGGTTGGCGGCCGCATCCGCCGCGCGGTATTCGAAATTGAAGCTGGCCGCCGGATCGCTTCCCGGCAGACGCGTAATGGGACAAAGCCGTATGCCGGCTTCCCGGTCCCGGTCGCCCAGATTGTTGTAGGTGGCGCTCCACCGATGCGGCTGGAGGCGCTCGTAGGACACCAGGCTCGGCGCGGTAAGCGCCGTCAGTGCCGGCATCTCGGCCAGGATCCCTTCAACGAAATGCCCGGCCCCTTCGCCGATCCCATGCGGCGCCGTCTCGTCGTAACTAAGCGGCGTGCCGTCCCGATCCTGTAGGCTGAAATGCACGTGCACGCCATTGCCGACCGCGCCCACCGCCATGATTGGCGAAAACGTCGCCTTGTGGCCGTGAAAGCGGGCCACGGCCCTGGCGATCTCGCGCAGCCTGACGGCGTCATCGGCGGCGGCCATTCCCAACGCCGGTTTGCAGGTAACCTCGAATTGCCCCGGCCCATACTCGGGCAGAAAGGTATCGGGCATGATGCCGTTGGCGCGCAACGCCCCCACCAGGTTCTGCGCAAAGTTCCCCTGCAGGCGCATGGCGTCGAGTAGATAGGCATCACCCAGGCGGGCAGCGGCGCCGGAATAGTGAAACTCATGCTCGAAAGCCACCTTCAGGATCAAACCGAATTCCCGCTCCAACGCTTCCAGTCCCCGGGCCAGCCAATGGCGCGGGCAGCAATGCCACGGTGTGCCGTCGAGCGCGGTCAAATCGGCGAGAAAAAACCGCTCGGTCGGACGGGCGCCGTCAAAATCGATTTTCACCTCCGTGGCCGGATCTGGCAGCATGAGCAACTCGCCACGCGGGCCCCACGGACTGTCGCCAATCTCGCCAAAGGCATTGATCATCAAATTGGTCGGCGCCAGGCCCATGCCGGTGCGCAGACGCCCGTCCAGTTCAGAGACGGGAAAACCCTTGCCGCGCACCTGCCCGGCATAATCGCAAATACAAAGCATGACCAGTTCTTCGTATTCCATGGCCGGCTCCTCCCCTCATCTAGCCAGCCAGAATCTTCGGTGCTGAGGCTATTGCGGTCAACAATAAATCCGTCCGCGAGGAACGATGGCGTGAAAGTTCGCATATTTGTGTGGACCAAAGCGCCATATCGCCATGGATTTGCCTAACGCCTATCGCTAAACTCATGGAATGTCCGAGAAAACACAACGTAGGCTGGCGGCAATCGTGTCAGGGGATGTGGCCGGCTATTCGCGCCTCATGGGCCGGGACGAAGCAGGCACGCTGCAACGCCTGAACGCCCATCGAAGCGAACTGATCGATGATCTGATCGAGAAACATGGCGGACGCATCGTCAAGACGACGGGCGACGGGCTGTTGTTGGAATTCCCAAGCGTGGTCGCGGCGGTGGAATGCTGTGTCTTGATTCAGATGGGCATGGCGGCGCGTAATGCCGATGCCGGCGATGACGCCATCCGGTTCAGGATCGGCGTGCACCTTGGTGATGTCATTGTCCAGGGCGACGATATCTTCGGCGACGGTGTCAATATCGCGGCCCGCCTGCAGGAGATTGCGGAAACCGACGGTGTGACGATTTCACATACCGCGCAAGAGAACGTCGCGGGCCGCATCGCCGCCGAATTTACCGATGCCGGCGAGCAAAATTTGAAGAACATTACCAATCCCGTGCGAGTCTGGCGCTGGGCCATGGATAGTAACGCCGGACAGAATTCAATGGCTGGCGGCGCCGTGGCGGCGTCATTACCGAACCGCCCCTCCCTTGCCGTCTTGCCATTCACCAACATCAGCAGTGATCCCGAGCAGGAATATTTCGCGGACGGCCTGACCGAAGACCTGATTACGGATCTCTCGAAACTGACGAACCTGACCGTCATCGCCCGCAACTCTTCCTTCACATTCAAAGGGCGGCAGGTCGATGTCCGGGAGGCGGCGCGGACACTGGGCGTGCGCAATATTCTCGAGGGCAGCATCCGCAAGATGGGCGCAAGGGTGCGCATCAACGCCCAACTTATCGATGGTGTCTCGGGAGACCATATCTGGGCCGAGCGGTATGACGGTGATCTGGCGGATATATTCGACCTCCAGGATGAGATCCTGGACAAGATCGTCGCGGCGCTTGAAGTCAATCTGACCCCCCAAGACAGCGACCGCACGAAACACCGGGCGACCGTGAATATCGAGGCCTACGATCTTTTTCTGAAGGGCAGAACCAAGTTTTATACCTTTGGCGCCAGTGCCATCCAAGAGGCCCGCGATCTTTTCCAGCAAGCCATCGAGATCGATGAGAACTTCGCCGAACCTTATGTTTTCCTTAGTTTTATCGATTTTAGCACGTGGCTGTTTCTGCTGCCTGAACTTCCCGACAATTTAGCCACCGCCTTGAGCTATGCCGAGCAAGCCGTCGCCATCGACGAGCTGTCGGGCCGGGCCAGGGCCAATCTGGGCTGGATCCAGTTGTGGTTGGGCGAACATGACAAGGCCATTGCCAATATGCAGCGGGGCGTGGATCTCGATCCGACCAATGCCGAGAGTTATGCCTATTTCGCGGAAACGCTGAATTACGCCGGCGAGCCGGAACGGGCCGCGGAAATGACCCGAAAGGCCTTGGAGAACGACCCCATGCTTCCCCCCAATTGCCTGTTTCATTTGGGACATTCCTATTACCTGCTGGGCAGATTTGAGGAAGCCGCCGAGACCATCTCGAATGCCATGAAAATAACGCCGGAATTTCATCCGGGGCATTTGGTTCTGGCCGCCGTCTACAGCGAACTGGGACAAATGGATGCCGCGGCGGCGGAGGTTCGAATTCTTCGCGAGGCGGTGCCGGGTTATTCGGTCAAGGAGATTGACCGCCTGTATCCCCACCGGCCGCCGGCAGTGAAGCAGCGGTTTTTAGATGCCCTCGCCAAGGCCGGAATGCGACCAGGCTGAATACATACGCCGCGAATTTATTCTTGGTTGCGGCCATTTCAGCGACAATTTGCAAACTGCGATGAATGGATATGCGCCGCATCGCCATATGAAAAATGGATGATGCCTCATGGGATATCTAATCCGGAAGTGTCTTGCAGATCAGCATATCATTAACATGAACGTAACCAGTTCAAGGTAGAGATGTAAGATCATATTCTGCAATTTGAAAGCCGGTCTCAAGGGCGGCCGGATAAAGATTGGTTTCGATGAACAAGATATCCACGGAACAAGTTGATGCATTGTCCGAGCTGACGGCCATCGAGTCGCGGATCACGCCGCTCTGGAATTTAGGTCGAAACAATGTCCTGGGTTGGCGTCCCCGTCAGGGCGCGCTGGAAATCTTGGTGGTGCCGTCGTACGACATATTGCGGCTTAGTGATCAGTCCCATCGTATCCTGCAGGGCAGCCGGCTCATGGGAAATTCGACTTTCGAAAAAATCGCCAAGATCAGCGGCTGCGAACCCCTGCGTTTTCCGTTTCACTTCGGCGCGGGCGCGCAATCAATACCGCTCCATATGGTCGAAACAATTTTAGCGCGCTATGCCATTACGGCAACATTGTTCAGGGCGGTTGGGCTGTTCGACATCGTTGATTACTCAAAGCTTGTGTCGATAAACCAAGTGGCGCAGCTGAAAAGCCTCGAATATTCCATAAACATTGCCCACAAGCGTGTACAGGATCTGGGTTTCAAGATGGATCTGGCCAGGACGACGACAGGTGACGGCTATTATATTTGGAACCGGGATAAGGGACCGAATGCCGATATCTCGACGTACCTGCTTTTGATTCTGGCGCTGGGCGATAATGCCATCGCGCTAAATAAGGGGGCGCATGGTTTGGTTCCCGAATTGCGCGTGTGTTTCGGCATTGGGCCCCATTATTCCTTCCACCAGGTCGAAGGCTTGAACCCGAGCGGCCATGACTACATCGTTGGGGACATCACAATAAGCTTGGCCCGAATGCTGGAAAAATGCCTGCCGCGGCAATTCTTGATGGGCGATTTCGTGCGGCCATTGGATAACGGGGAAGAAACCATCGATAGCTTGGCATTTGTTGACAATATCGCCCAGGTCGTCGACCGGTTTGCCGGCATTAAGTTGGGTGGAGAAGCTGTTTCCGAGGTCAAATGCTACTTGACGGGCCAAGTTGAAATGGAAAGAGATTTCAACATATCGAAGTGGACCATCACCGACAAACACGGACACGAGCACACGACCTATAATCAAAAAGTAAATTTTCATTTCGAAACGGCCAAGACGGACCCAAACGCCTTCCCGTCCCTATATCTTGGCAGGCAACACGGTGAGCTTCTGAATAACTTCGATGCCAATGTTGAGGCAATAACCTAGCGCATGTCGCGTTCAATTGAACGCGAGGCCATGCGCTAAAACCTTTAAGATCGAGCAACTTATCCGCATTCAATTGAATCCAATTGAATGCGGGTTGCTCTAGAAAAACCGGTTCTAGGCCCAAAATTAGTGTAATTGCGGCCTGATCTCTTGCACACCAAGAGTCATTAGAGTCTTGTGGTCATTCGATTCTTACGGATGGAGGCCATCCGTTGGGACCGTACCACCGGAAGCACATGTCCTTTCTGTCAGGCGAACCAAACGCGGCCATGGAAAATACACACTACATTTATGACGAGGCCATGCGGGCTCGGATCGCCGCGAATTTGCGCCAGTTCGAACGGACCCCGGCATCGGCGAAGAATCTGAAACATGCAGCCGTGGCAATTACTCTGGTCCGCGGCGACGATGGCGAGGGCGCCTATGTGTTGACCCGGCGGGCATCGCGCATGAATACCCACGCGGGTCAGTTCGCCCTGCCCGGCGGCCGCATCGACGACGGCGAAACGCCCATCGAAGGCGCGTTGCGGGAACTGCGCGAGGAAGTGGGCCTGCACTTGGCGGAAGATGCCGTTCTGGGCCTGCTGGACGATTACCAGACCCAATCGGGCTATCTGATCACGCCCATCGTGGTCTGGGCCGGCGCTGGGGCGGAGATGAAGGCTAACCCAGAGGAAGTCGCGCGCATCCACCGGATCACCTTTCGGGAACTGAACCGTCCGGATTCACCTGAATTCGTCCCCATTCCGGAAAGCGAGCGCCCGGTGATCCGTCTGCTGATGGGCGACGACGATGCCTTGCATGCCCCCACGGCGGCCATGGTCTATCAGTTCCGCGAGGTCGGCCTGTATGGCCGCCAGACCCGGGTCGCCCACCTGGGCGAACCGGTCTGGGCCTGGCGCTAGTGACAAGATTAAATTTGGAATGTCTGGGAGGATAAACAATGAACGATATCGCATTAGTGACCGGCGGGTCCCGCAACATCGGCCGGGCCATCTGTGACCGTTTGATCAATGACGGCCACGAGGTGGTCCAGTTCGACATTCTGGAGCCCGAGGACGAAACGGGGGCGGCGTTCGTCCAAGTCGATCTTGGCGATGAGGCCGAAATAACGGCGGCCCTGGCCGAACTCCTGGCCAAACACCGGGTCACGCGCCTGGTCAACAATGTCGGTGTCTCGCACGCCGCGGCGCTGGAGGAAACCAGCCTTGATGATTTCGACCGGATCATGCGGATCAATACCCGCTCGGCCGTTCAGTGCACCCAGGTCCTGGTACCGGGCATGCGGGAGGCCGGTTTCGGACGCATCGTCAATCTTGCCAGCCGCGCCATCGTCGGCATGCCGACACTGACAGCATATGGCGCCAGCAAGGCCGCCATCGCCGGGCTGACCAGGACCTGGGCCATGGAATTGGCGCCGGCGGGGATCACCGTGAACGCGATCGCGCCGGGGCCGATCGACACCGACATGCTGCGCGCCGTCAACCCGCCGGGGAGTGCCGGCGATCAATTCCTCCGCGGCACCATTCCCGTTGGCCGCCTGGGCGCGCCCGAGGACATCGCCAATGCGGCAAGCTATTTTCTTGATGCGCGCAGCAGCTTCACCACCGGACAAGTCCTGTTCGTCTGCGGCGGTATGTCCATCGGCCGCGCCGGCTGACCGGTACAGGAATCAGACCTGAAAACCGACCCGAAGCCCACAGTTTTTGAGCCTGTGAACGGCGGAACAGGCCTGTGAAAGTTCCACTATACAGCCGGCCCCGTTTATGGGTAAATCCGTCGCGCAGTCATTGTTGGCACCGCTTGGAGTTGGCGATATGGCGGACGAAAACGATCAAGCTGAAGACGAAATTGATCTGACGGCATTGGCCGACGGGGACCTCGTCGCGCAGATGCACGATGATCTTTACGACGGCATGGCCGACGAAATCGCGCAAGGCACACAGATCCTGCTGGATCGCGGCTGGGATGCGCAAAAGACCTTGAATGAAGCCCTGGTCGAGGGCATGCGCATTGTCGGGATTGATTTTCGCGACGGCATTTTGTTCGTGCCGGAGGTTCTGCTGTCCGCCGGCGCCATGAAGGCGGGCATGGCCATATTGCAACCGCTGCTGAGCGCTTCGAACGCATCGCGCATGGGTAAAATCATCATCGGCACCGTAAAGGGCGATATTCATGATATCGGCAAGAACTTGGTCGCCATGATGATGGAAGGCGCGGGGTTCGAGGTCGTCGATCTGGGCATCAACCAATCGGTGGAAGATTTCCTGGCGGCCTTGGAAGAGCATCAACCGGATATTCTTGGTATGTCCGCGCTTTTGACAACGACCATGCCGTATATGAAAGTCGTCATCGATACCCTGGCTGAAAAAGGCCTGCGCGGTGATTATATCGTCCTGGTCGGCGGCGCGCCGTTGAACGAGGAATTTTCCCAAGCTATTGGCGCCGATGCCTATTGCCGGGACGCCGCATCGGCGGTGGAAATTGCCGTCGAACAGATGAGCCACCGTCAGGGCTCCCTGTCCGCAGCCGGCTGCTAGCGCGTTGAGCATTGGATTGGGTTGGCAATGACGGAAACAGTCATTAGTTCCGCCAGCAAAGAGATCATCATCGGTTTCGACCGCCCCTTTACAATTATCGGCGAGCGTATCAATCCCAGCGGCCGCAAGCTCCTGGCGGATGAAATGAAGACCGGGGACTATTCCCGCGTCGCCGCGGACGCCTTGGCCCAGGTCGCCGCCGGGGCGCATATGCTGGATGTGAATGCCGGTATCCCCCTGGCTGATGAACCCCGCATATTGGCGGAGGTGATCGAGCTCGTGCAGGGTTTGACGGACGTGCCCCTGGCCATAGACTCCTCCATCGTCGCCGCGTTGGAATCCGGCCTCGCCGTCTATCAAGGCAAGGCCCTGGTCAATTCGGTGACCGGCGAGGAGGAACGGCTGGAATCCGTGCTGCCCTTGGTAAAAAAATATGGCGCCGCCGTGGTCGCCATTTCGAACGATGAAACCGGCATCTCCGAAGACCCCGACGTGCGCTTTGCCATTGCCAAAAAAATCGTCGAACGGGCCGAGGATCATGGCATCCCACGCCAGGACGTGGTGGTCGACCCCCTGGTCATGCCGGTGGGGGCCATCGGCCAGGCGGGCCGGCAGGCCATGGCCATCCTGCGCCGGTTGCGGGAAGAATTACATGTCAACACCACATGCGGGGCCTCTAATTTCAGTTTCGGTCTGCCCAACCGCCACAGTCTGAACTGGTCGTTCCTGGCCATGGCGATCGGTGCCGGATTGACCTCCGCCATCACCAATCCCCTTCACAGCGAAGAAATGTCAGCGGTGATGGGCGCCAATGTCGTCATGGGCCATGACCCTCATTGCGCCGATTGGATCGCCAAATTTCGCGAGGCCACGGGTGATGGCACCGGTGGCGCCCGCGCCACCTCCGGCCGGCGCGGCGGCCGGAGGGGCAGACGAGGCTAATCAGACCGTTTCCGGCGCCTGCCACGCTTGCGGCCGCCAACGACAGGTTCAGGAAGGTCCACGATCCCGGCAAGATTCGGAAAGACATGGCTTTCGTGTGGAAAGGCCATGGCGCCGACGAATTGAGCCTGGAAGTCAGGGTCCAATGCCGTTTCGACCTTCTCCACCGCCCGCGCCACGGTTGCGATTTCCGCTCTCGAGGATTTATTCAACAAGGCGATCCGCGCACCGGTGCCGGCTGCATTGCCGGCGGCGGAAACCTTCGCCAAGGGACAGTCGGGTATGAGGCCCAGGATCATGGCGTATTTGGCATCCATATAGCTGCCGAAAGCGCCGGTCAGCACAATTTTGTCCACCCTGTCGATACCCATTTTGTTCATCAACAGCCGCGCGCCCGCATAGACGGCGGCCTTGGCCAGCTGAATATTGCGGATATCAAGCTGAATGATCCGTATTTCCGGCGGCCCGGCATGCAAAAGGTAGACATGGGTTTTGCCATCTTCCTGGATGCGCGGGCTGCCCGCGGTCTTTTCGGGGTCAATCAGGCCGTTGGGCATGATGACGCCGCACAGGAACAATTCCGCCAACGCCTCGATAATCCCGGAGCCGCAGATGCCGGTAACGCCGATACCCGCCACCGAGGCCGTGAAGCCAGGGTCGTCCGACCACAAATCCGAACCGATAACCTTAAAACGCGGCTCCAGCGTATCTCGGTCGATCCGCACCCGTTCGATGGCGCCGTTGGCGGCCCGCTGGCCCGACGAAATCTGCGCCCCTTCGAAAGCCGGTCCCGTGGGCGAGGAGCAGGCCAACAGCCACTCCCGGTTGCCCAGCACGATTTCCGCATTGGTGCCGATATCCACCAGCAACACAACCTCATCGCTCTTTTGCGGATCCTCCGACAGGATGACGGCGGCGGTATCCGCGCCCACGTGGCCCGCAATGCAAGGCAAGGCGTGGACCCGCGCGCCGGGGTTGAGGTCCAGGTCCAGATCCGCCGCCGCCACGGTCAGCGGCCCCTCTTCAGCCAAGGGGAACGGCGCCTGACCCAAGGGTACCGGGTCCAGGCCGAGAAATATGTGATGCATGATCGGATTGCCGACCACGGTCATTTCAATAATGTCCCGGCGGCTAAACCCCGCCAGCGTGGCGCATTCATCCGCCAATTCCCGCACCGCGCCGCGGATGACGTCTGTCAGAATATCCTGACTGTCAGGGTTCATCATGAGGTAGGAAATACGGCTCATCACGTCCTCGCCAAAGCGGATTTGCGGGTTCATCATGCCGGCTTCGGACAGGATTTCCCCGCTGCCCAGATTGGACAGTTGCGCGGCAACGGTCGTGGAGCCGATATCGACGGACAGGCCAAGCAGAAATTCGCGGAAGCCCGGCCACAACGCCGTGACCTCCCCCCCTTCGCGCAGCGCCACGGTGACGCTGCTCTCGTCCCCGGTCAGTTGCGATAGGACGGCTTCGGGGATCACCGCATCGATATCCCATTGCGCCCGCAGCCCGGCCCGCAACCCTTCGCCCGGATCGGTCTCATCCAGGCCGTCCAAATCGATATACAGGGGCCGGATAATGGGGTCGATTTCAATGGCGCGGGCGTCGGTGCGTTTGCGCACGATCTGCCGGTGGATCTGGCTGCGGGCGGGCACATCGATGACGACATCGCCCACCAGGCGGGCGGAGCAACTTAACCGCACGCCTTGCGCAAGGCCCGAGCGGGCGTCGTATCGTATTTCGTTCTCCGCCCAAGCGGCCAGGTGTTCCGGGCGGGAACGGATGCCCAGCTTGGCGAATTCACCCTGCCCAACGGTGACCTGACAGCGCCCGCAAATGCCACGCCCGCCGCAGACCGAGTCAATATCAACGCCCAAGGAACGGGCGGCCTGCAGTACCGCCGTGCCCTTGGCGAAGCGTCCCCGCAAGCCCGACGGCATGAAGACGACAAGGACGTCATCGCGGCGTTCGGATCCTTGGTTCAGGTCACGAGGTTCGGGCATGCCGCAACAGAAAATCACGATAGTTGCCAAATCCGGTCTGGCGAATTTCCAGCTCCAGGCCCAGCCGCAGGGCGGCGGCGGCGGCGAGACGGCGCAATTCAGGATCATCACGTTGGGCTAGGTAAAGCACCTTTTTGTAGTTTCCGAAATAGCTGTCGCGTAATTCCGGATGCCGGTCCAGGCCAAGGCCTTGGATGACCAAGCGATCAAAATGCCGGGTCAGGTAGTCGGTCAGGAAAAAACAGCCAATTTCTTCCTCCGTAATATCGGCAAAAGCAGCAGCGCCGGCATACATTTCATAACAATGGGCACCGCCAAGGCCTTCCACGCCCTCTTCATCCAAGACCTTCTGTAGCCGGCCACCCGTGCCGCAATCGCTGTAGAGCACCAGGATGCGTTCGTATTGGTCCCGGTTCGCCCTGATTTTTTCGCGCACCCGCTGGGGGATGAATTGCGGTGTGTTGTGCAGATCGGCCGGTAGACTTTCCACCCGCATATGATCCATGCCGTTGGCATCGACGATCGCCAGCACCTCCCGCGCGGTGGCGCCGCAACAGAGCAGCAAAGTCTTGCCATTGGCGACCATGTCTTGGCCTCTTCCCCATCCAACAACGAATGCTGTCTGTAAACTGGCCCCTCCTCACCGCTAAGGCAAGGGAGCTTAAAACGAATACTTCCAACCGCGCCTGAAATAGTCATAAGATTTCCATGGGGATGACAAATATGGGTGGATGTTGAAATGGCGAGACGATCAGGCGGCCGTGCGGGGCGCCGCGAAAAACGGGCAAGCGCTGCAGTGCCCGCCGCGCCCTTTATCACCCGGTCATTGCCTCGGATGGAAATACTGGACGAGGAAGGCCTCGCCCTCATCGAAAGCAACGCCGAAGGGTTGTTACAGGAAATCGGCATCGAGTTTCGCGACGACGGGGAGATACTTGATTTATGGCGCGGCGTGGGCGCCGATGTTCAGGATCAAAGGGTGCGTTTTCCCAAGGGGCTCCTGCGGCAATTGATCGCGACAGCGCCCGCGCAATTTACCCAACATGCCCGCAATCCGGCCCGCAATGTGGAGATAGGCGGCAACCACACGGTTTTCGCCCCCGTGTATGGCCCGCCCTTCGTGCGTGATCTGGATGGCGGCCGGCGTTACGGCACGATCGAGGATTTTCGCAATTTCGTGAAACTGGCCTACCAGTCCCCCCATATGCATCACTCCGGCGGCACGGTCTGTGAGCCGGTGGACCTGCCGGTCAACAAGCGGCACCTGGACATGGTCTACAGCCATCTCAAACTGTCGGACAAACCCTTCATGGGATCGGTGACGGCGCCGGAACGGGCCCAGGACAGCGTCGATATGGCAAAGCTGGTGTTTGGCGCCGATTTCGTTGAGCAAAACGTGGTCATGGTCAATCTGATCAATGCCAATTCACCCCTGCTGTTCGATGGCACCATGCTGGGCGCCTTGAAAGTTTATGCCAGACACCACCAAGCCTGCATTGTCTCGCCCTTCATCCTGTCCGGCGCCATGAGCCCGGTCACCGTCG
>JAPYPT010000115.1 GCA_029937535.1 Alphaproteobacteria bacterium | reverse complement strand
TGATCCGGGCATCCAGGGCCGCGAGTCAATCTGATGCCAGTTGTCCTTATCTTTCTGGTCCTGACTCCGCTCGGAAATCCAACCGGACAGCAGTAGGCGCTACTCTCCGATCGCCAATAAAGGCTCAGCAATCCAGCGTGGTATCCCGCTCCCATTGGGTCAGGTGCTGGGAGTACTGATCCCATTCATTGGTTTTCAGCTTGATATAGGCGTCGCAAAATTCTCCGCCCAAGGCGTTTCGCAAAATTCTGTCCTTGGCGAACAGACGGATGGCATCGATCAAATACAGCGGCAGTTTCCTGGCCCCGCGCACTTTGTGGCCCTCGGCATACATATCGATATCGAGCCGTTTGCCCGGATTAGTCTGGTTGGCGATGCCATCCAGCCCGGCGGCGAGATAACCCGCCATCAGCAGATAAGGGTTCGCGGCGCCATCGGCCAAACGGAACTCGAAGCGGCCTTCATCGGGCACCCGCACCATGTGGGTGCGGTTGTTGCCGCCGAAGGTGACCGTATTTGGCGCCCAGGTCGCGCCCGATGCGGTCACCGGCGCGTTGATGCGTTTATAGGAATTGACCACCGGATTGGTAATCGCCGCCAGGCTCTGGGCATGGGCCAGCACGCCGCCGAGAAAATTATAGCCCAACCGGGAAATTCCCAATTCACCATTCGTATCGTGGGTCAGACAGCTTTGCCCGTCCAGGCTCCACAACGAGGCATGTACGTGACAGCCGTTGCCGGTCAGATGGCTGAACGGTTTCGGCATGAAGGTGGCGCGCAGACCGTGTTTTTCGGCGATGGATTTCACCAGAAAGCGGAAAAAACATAACTGGTCCGCCGTTTTCAGGCAGTCCGAATAGTCCCAGTTAATCTCGAACTGGCCGTTGGCGTCTTCATGATCGTTTTGGTACGGCCCCCAGCCCAACTGGCCCAGGGAAGTGCAAATTTCGGCGATCACATCGTAACGGCGCATCAGCGCGGCTTGGTCGTAACACGGCTTTCCCTGAATATCCCGTTCATCGGAAATCGCCGTGCCGTCTTCATTGATGAGATGGAATTCCGGCTCGACACCGGCTTTCATCACCAAGCCCCGCTCCGCCGCCTGGGCGTTCACCGATTGCAAGACATTGCGCGGCGCCTGGGCGACTTTTTGACCGTCCATGTAAAGATCGCCCGGCACCCAGGCCACTTCGGGCTTCCATGGCAACTGGATCACCGCATCGCCGTCGGGGACAGCAAACATATCGGGATGGGCCGGCGTCATGTCCAGCCAGGCCGCGAAGCCGGCAAATCCGGCGCCTGATTTCTGCATGCCGCCAATGGCCGCGCTGGGCACCAGTTTGGAACGCTGCACACCGAACAGGTCGGTGAAATTCATCAGAAAAAATTTGATGCCGTTATCCTCGGCATATTGCGCCAGATCGGTTGCCATATTTCTCCCCTGTGATCGTCCTTAAATGGGTTTGAGCGGCGGCAGAACGTCCCCAATATCCAAGCCTGTCTCAAACAGGCCCACATTGTACAAGCAGAAATCTGACGGCGGTGTCTGAATGGGCGCAATCGCGCCGTCCCGAAACAATTGTTCAAGACGTGAGCCCTTGAAGATGGCATGCGCGCCAGCCAGCTTCAGCGCCGTCTGGGTCACTTTGCTGACAACCTCGCCCACCATGTATTTAGCCCGGAATAGCGCGGCCATCGTTGCCGGGGTCGGCCCGTCGGTATCGCTGAGCCAGGCCGAATGGTACGTCATCAGCCGGGCTGCCTCGAGATCCACGCTCATCTCCGCGATCTGGCGGCGTACATCGGGATGATAGGTCAACGGCTGTGAGTAACCCAGGGGCTGGCGCTCTTTCAATACATTCAGCAGCTCATTATAGGCCGCGATGCCAACACCGAGGTAGACCGGCGTATAAGAGGCCCAAAACCAATTTCCAAAGTCGACTCGAAAATCTCCAAAATCGTCGGCCCGAAACACCGCCGCGCTTTCGGGCACCCAACACTCCTCCAGCACAAGAGAATCGCTGCGCGTGGCCCGCATGCCCAAGGTATCCCAGTTCGCTATGACGCTGCGCCCATCCGCAACCCGCGGCACGAGCAGAAACATAACGGCCGAGGGGCTCGTTGCATCATCAGGATAAGTGGCCACGGCGCAATAATCCGCCGCCTGCAACATCGAGGCGAACATCTTGCGGCCCGTGATGCTGTACCCGCCCCGCACCCGCTTCGCCCGCGTGGCCAGAGGGCGCTCGCCGATCAGCGCGGTACCGGAGGCCTCCGAGAAATTACCGGCAATCAGTTTGCGCTCTTCCACCGTCAATTTCGCGATCATCTGCTTGGTTTCGTCGGAGACCTGCGGACTTGCCATCAACGGCCCGGTGATCGAGAGATGCATGTTGAAGGACAGCGCGGTGGACGGGCAGCCTTGCGCCAAGGCTTCGAACGCCAGTGTATGGCTGAGGAGGCCCAATCCCGCGCCGCCCAGTTTTTCGGGAATGTTCAGCGCACAAAAGCCCTCCCGACGCAAAATATCGTAGTTCTCGCTCGGGTGTGTTCCCTCGCGGTCATGTTCCGCCGACCGGCTGGCGAAATCGGCAGCCAACTCCAGGCAACGCCCTTGCAGGCGTTTTTGATCCTCGGTTATCTGAAAATCCACGCGCTGACACTCCAATCAAAATTAAATTACGGCTCTTTCTACAATTTCTAATATTTCCCTTGGCCCGGAATCCACTCGGTCCCCGATAGGGGCACGCGAGCCATCGCGGCGGCTTCCACGGTGAGCGCCACCAGGTCCTCGGGTTCCAGATTGTTTACGTGGCTCTTGCCGCAGGCCCGCGCGATGGTCTGGGCCTCCAGGGTCATAACCTTGAGGTAATTTGCCAGGCGGCGGCCGGCGGCAACGGGGTCAAGGCGCCTGGCCAGCTCCGGGTCCTGGGTCGATATGCCGGCCGGGTCACGGCCTTCGTGCCAATCATCGTAGGCGCCTGCTGTGGTGCCAAGCTTATTGTATTCCGCTTCCAACGCCGGATCATTATCGCCCAGGGCCACCAGCGCCGCCGTACCGATGGATACCGCGTCGGCGCCCAGGGCGAGGGCCTTAGCCACATCGGCGCCATTGCGGATACCGCCCGATATGACCAACTGCACCTTGCGGTGCACGCCAAGTTCCTGCAAGGCGTCCACGGCCGGGCGGATGCAGGCCAATGTGGGTTGGCCCACATGTTCGATGAAAACTTCCTGGGTGGCCGCCGTGCCGCCCTGCATGCCGTCCAGCACCACCACATCGGCGCCGGCCTTCACGCACAGGGCGGTATCATAGAACGGCCTGGTGCCGCTGATCTTTATATAGACCGGCTTTTCCCAATTGGTGATCTCGCGCAGTTCCTGGATCTTGATCGCCAGATCGTCCGGGCCGGTCCAATCGGGATGGCGGCAGGCGGAGCGTTGATCGATGCCCTTGGGCAGATCGCGCATCTCCGCCACCCGGTCGGAGATTTTCTGCCCCAACAGCATGCCGCCGCCGCCCGGCTTGGCGCCCTGCCCGACCACGACCTCGATGGCGTCCGCCTTGCGCAGATCATCCGGGTTCATGCCATAGCGCGAGGGCAAATATTGATAGACCAGGGTTTTCGACTGGCCGCGTTCCTCCGGCGTCATGCCGCCATCGCCCGTCGTGGTCGAGGTGCCGGCGATTGTCGCGCCGCGCCCCAGGGCCTCCTTCGCCGGCGCCGACAGGGACCCGAAACTCATGCCGGCAATGGTGATGGGAATATCCAGCTCAATGGGGTTCTTGGCGAACTGGGTGCCCAGCACCACCTTGGTGCCGCAGGTCTCCCGATAGCCTTCAAGGGGATAGCGCGACATCGACGCACCCAGAAACAGCAGATCGTCGAAATGCGGCATCTGCCGCTTGGCGCCGCCGCCGCGGATATCATAAATGCCCGTCGCCGCCGCCCGGCGGATCTCGGACAGGGTATAGTCATCGAATGTCGCCGATTTACGCGGCAGGGTTCGTGGGGTTTCCGCAGCCATTGTTTCCGCCTCAATATGCGTCCGCGTTGTCGATATCAAAATTGTATAATTCACGGGCCGAGCCATAGCGCCGAAATTCCGCTGGCTCCCCCTCCATCCCGGCGGCGGCCAGCAATTCAGTCAGCTTCGCCAGATGTTCGGGTCGCATCTCTTTTTCAATACAATCGGCGCCAAGGCTGCTGACATCGCCCCGGACAAACAGAATGGCCTCATAGATGGAATCGCCCAAGGCGTCCGAGGCATCACCGCAGACCACAAGATGACCTGACTGCGCCATGAAGCCCGACATGTGACCCACCGATCCACCAACCACGATGTCGATGCCTTTCATGGAGATGCCGCAGCGCGACGAGGCATCGCCCTCGATCACCAGCAACCCGCCATGGGCCGTTGCGCCGGCGGAGTCCGAGGCGCTGCCCGTAACCCGCACCCGGCCCGACATCATATTTTCCGCCACGCCAACGCCGGCATGACCCTGAATGGTGATCGCGGCGTGTTGGTTCATGCCGCCGCAATAGAAACCCACATGGCCCTTTATGGTGACATTGAGGGGGGCATCCAGGCCGCAGGCGATGGCATGCTGACCCATGGGATTGGTGATCAGCCAATCCTGTTCATTGGCGCCGTCGACCAGGCCATGCAGCGCCGAATTGACGCCACGGACGCCAAGTTGTTTCAGATCCAGTTCCGCCATGATCAGTGCACGCTGCCCCAGGTGTAAATCTTGTGGGGTTCCGGCTCCCAAATATTCGCGGTATCGGCGCCGGGCAGATGGGCAATGGCGCGATATTCCGTCGCCATGGCCACCCATTCTTCCGTCTCGGCCAGGACCGCATGTTTACAGGCAATGGGATCGCGCACCACGGCAAAGCCGTCCGCCGTGCCGATGCAAAATGTGTAGAAACCGTCCAGTTCCACAAGCCCGGCCTCCAGCGCCTCATGTAAGGACAACCCCTGGCGCAATTTCGCGGTCATGTAGCCCGCCGCGACCTCCGTATCGTTCTCGGTCTGAAAGATAATGCCGCCCCGCTCAAGCTCGCGGCGAAGGTCGTTGTGGTTCGACAGCGAACCATTGTGCACCAGGCATAGATCCAGCCCGGTCGCGAACGGGTGGGAGCCCGCCGTGGTCACCGCGCTTTCGGTCGCCATGCGGGTATGGCCGATGGCGTGGCTGCCCTGGGCACTGGTCAACTTGAACTGTTCGACGACATCCTTGGGCAGGCCGGTCTGTTTGAAAATTTCGATGCTGCGGCCCGAACCGACGACCCGCACATCCGGGCAATTCGCGCCCAGCCAGGCCTGCGCCGCCAGCGCTTCCCCGCCGGTGATCAGGACCGCATGGTCGCTCTGCACCTCGATCCGCGCGGCGCATTTCAAGGCCTTTTCCAGCCCCTCGCAAAGCGCCGTCCACTCCATGCCGGGATCATCGCTGGCCAGGCTGAATTTGGTCTGATCGTCCCCGACCGGATCGCGGTAGATGGCGAAGCCGGCGGAATCCGGTCCACGGTCGGTCATTTCGATCAGCATCGGCGCGAACAGCGCGCCCAGGCTGGCCTGAAGCTTCCGGTCCTTCAAATAAAGACCGACGATACCGCACATGGTCGTATCCTCCGCACACATGCGCACAGGCGCCCATGCACCCTTGCACAATGTCAATCCACCGAACCCGTCCGCCATTCTGGCCGCCCATTGCAGCTAAGTTGCAGTTAAGGGTTCCGGGACGTGGCTCGAGTTTAACGGCAGGTGCTGCGTGACGCCAAGTCTCATCATCATATTAGAGGCTACGCCGGCTTGAACGCCGCGCCGAATTAGCTAGTGTTGGCGCCAATCGGGTGGCGGAGACAGAGGCGGGATATGCGCGAAATAGAAGTTCTAAACATTCTAAGGGTCAGTGCAGACGAACGGGCCATGATCCAGGCCGTCGATCCAGCCATAAATTTGACCGATGCCGGCGGCTGGTTCGACGGTGAAATCCGCGAAACCTGGCCCGCCTTCACCGCCGAACGCTATCTTCCGCCCGATGGCAATGGCCAGGGCAGCCGGGGGGAACGCGATGACCTGCTGGCAGGCGCCGAGGTTATCCTGGGCGGTTGGCCCTTTCCCATGGATCTGCGCGCCAGGGCCAATAATCTGAAATGGTTTCATCAACGCCCGGCCGGCGCCTCCAACCTGCTGCGCGGTGATCTCTGGGACAGTGACGTGGTGGTGACAACCTCGCGCGGTTCAGGCGACACCCTGGCCATGGCGGAATACGCCCTCGCGGGCATGATGCATATTGCCAAGGGCTTGCGCCACGCCGCAAAGGACCGTCAGGCGGGCCGTTTCGACCATACCGCCTATCGGCCGCTTTCGCTGCAAGGCAAGACCGCGTGCATTGTTGGCGCCGGCGGCATCGGACAAGAGGTTGGCAGACTTTGCGCCGCCATCGGCATGCACGTTGTCGGCACCCGCCAATCGCCCCGCGACGGAGAGCCATTGCCCGAGGGCTTCGCCGAGATCGGCGGCCCCGGTGACCTTGATCGTATGCTACGGGAGGCTGATTTCGTGGTGATCTGCTGTCATTGGACGCCGCAGACAAATAATCTGTTCAATGCCGACCGCTTCGCCCTGATGAAACCCGGTAGCGTGCTGGTCAACGTCGCGCGCGGCGAAATTGTTGACGAGACGGCCCTGGTTGAAGCCCTGCAACGGGACCATCTGCGTGGCGCGGCCCTCGATGTCTATGTGGGCGAGTTCGAGAGCCCGCCGATGGAGGCGCTTTGGTCCGACGCCAGAGTCCTGATCACGCCGCATACTTCCGCCGGCAGCGACCAGAGCCGACACCGCGCCGTGGAATTGTTTTGCGAAAATCTCACGGCCTACATCGCCGGCCGTCCGCTCATCAACGTCATCGATTGGGAACGGGGTTATTAAGGCCGGTAGCATCGCTCCGACGTTTAAGTTCAAAATGCCCTCATCCTCCCCATCCCAGCCCAACAATCCCACGATGGGCATACTGCTCATCATCATTGGGATGTCCTGCATCACCATCAACGACATGATGATAAAGTTGCTGTCGGGCGGCTATCCCCTGCATCAAATGGTCTTTTTTCGATCCGCGATCGGCATTGTTTTCAGTCTTACATTCGTGCAAATGGAAGGCGGCTTCAAGATTCTGCGCACGGATCAGCCTTGGCTTCATCTCTCTCGCGGACTGCTTCTGGTTATCTCGAACCTGTCATTTTTTGCGGCCATTGCCGTTCTGCCGCTGGCGGACGCCACGGCGCTTTTCTTCGTGGCGCCCTTGTTCATAACCCTGCTGTCCATTCCTATACTGGGCGAAAAAGTCGGCGTTCGGCGGATCATGGCGGTTCTGGTCGGCTTCTTCGGGGTGCTGGTGATGCAGCAGCCCTGGATATCGGAGGCCTCCGAGGCGCCGGGAACGCCGGAACGGTGGATCGTGCTGCTGCCGATACTGGCCGCCTTCACCTATTCCCTGTGTCAAATCCTGACCCGCCGGCTCGGCGTAACCACGCAGGCCTCCGCCATGGCCGTCTATATGCATGGCATATTCATAGTGGTCAGCGCCGGTTTCTGGATCGTCGCGGGCGACGGCCGCTTTGCCAGCGGCGTCGATAATGCCAGCCTGCAGTTTCTGTTGCGGGCCTGGCGCTGGCCCGATGAAGGCGATTGGTCTTTGTTCCTAGCCCTGGGGGCGTTGTCCGGGATCATCGGATATTCCATTTCCCAAGCCTACCGCCTGGCCCCGCCGGCGACCGTCGCACCGTTCGAATATGTCGCCATGCCGTTGGCCGTGCTGTGGGGTTGGCTGTTTTGGGACTATCTGCCGTCTATCCAAATCCTGGGCGGCATCCTGTTGATCGTGGGCGCCGGTCTGTATGTTTTCGTCCGCGAGAGGAAGCGCAGCCGAACCGTGGCCGGAGGCGCGCCGACCCCGCAGTGAAATCCGGCGGCGCGGCATCTGGATTTCAGGCTGCGATGCCCTACAATGCAGCCCATGGGAGGGCACCTATTTGCAACGGGAGAACCGTAAACTCGCCGCCATCGTCGCCGCCGACATCGCGGGCTATTCCCGGCTGATTGGTCAAGACGAAGAAGGTACGTTGCGCATGTTCCGGACGCACCGCTCCGACTTCATAGATCCCCTTATCGAACAGCATGGCGGCCGCATCGCCAATACCGCCGGCGATAGTTTCCTGCTGGAATTTCCAAGCGCCGTGGATGCCACTCGCTGTTCCATCGACCTGCAAGATGGCATGGTACAACGCAACGAAAACATTGGGCCCGACAGCCAAATCCGCTTTCGTATCGGCATACATATCGGCGATGTGATCGCGCAAGGCGGCGACCTGTTGGGCGACAGCGTCAACATCGCGGCGCGCCTGGAAACTTTGTCCGATCCGGGTGGCATTGCCTTGTCCGACGATGCCCATCGCCAGGTGCGCGACAGGTTGGAGGCGTCGTGGCAGGATCTTGGCGAACACGCAGTCAAGAATATCGCCAGGCCACTCCAAGTTTGGCGCTGGCTTGATGGCCGGCAAAAGGCCACAGGGGAAATTCCGGAAGACGGCCGCGCGCCGCCGCTGCCGGACAAACCCTCCATCGCCGTATTGCCGTTCGAGAATATGTCCGGCGATCCGGAACAGGATTATTTCTCCGACGGCGTGACCGAAGACATTATTACCGATCTGTCGCGCCTGCGCTGGCTGTTCGTGATCGCGCGGAATTCCAGCTTCACCTATAAGGGGCAATCGGTCGATGTCACACGGATCGGCCAGGAGCTGGGCGTACGCTATATTCTTGAAGGTAGCGTGCGCAAGGCCGGCCAGCGGGTGCGCGTGACCGCACAATTAATCGAGGCGGCGACGGGCACGCATATCTGGGCCGAACGCTACGACCGTAAACTGAACGATATCTTCGATCTTCAGGATGAACTGACGGAGGCCATCAGCGCCAACGTAGACGCCGAACTGGCTGGCAGCGAACGTAACCTGGCGCGCAGGAAATCCGCCGCCGATCTGGATGCCTGGGACTATTATCAGCGCGGCATGTGGCATCTGTACAAAATGTCCGCAGCGGGCATCGCGGAGGCACGGCGATTATTCCATATCGCAGCCGAACAGGCGCCGGAATTCCCCAGCCCCCATGCGGCACTTGGCTATGTCGCCGCCATTGAGGCTTTGTCCGGCTACGCCAAGGAACGGTCGGCAACGCTCGACGCGGGATTGATTGATGCCGAACGAGCAGTGAAACTCGACGACAGGGACGGTTTCAACTTTTTCGCCCTGGGGCGAGTTTGTACCGTATTGGGATTGCAGGACCGCGCCATGTTGGCGCTGGAAAAATCCATCGAGTTAAACCCGAACTCCGCCCATGCCAGTTATGGACTGGGCATGGCGCATTTCTGGATCGGTCAGGCGGAACGCGCCATGCCGCTGCTGGATCGCGCCATTCGATTGAGCCCCCATGACCCGCAACTTTGGTCTTTTCATTATGTTCGGGGCAACGCCCGGTTTTTTACTGATGATTTCGAGGCGGCTTTCGCTGATCAGAGACGGGCAATACAGGCAAAAAGTGACGAATATCTGCCTCATTTATCATTGGCATTGCTGAATTTGCAATGTGGAAGAGACGATGAAGCGCTTGCAGCGTATGAAAACGCCCGCAAGTTGAAGCCGGAATTATCCGAGTCCTTCTTGCGGGACATAATTGGCAATTTGCACTCTCCCTACGGCGCGTTACTTCTTGATGGCCTAAAAAGATTGGGCTTGCCTGATGAATAACGCCAGTTCGCCGGAACATTCAATATTGCGGTATGTTCCATCATTGAATGAATAACTACGCTGCACGGGTGGCCGGATTATGAACGTTGGACTGTCGCTGACACAATCGGCATTGAAGTGGCCGGATAAAACCGCCCTGGTCTTCGAAGGCCGGCGTTGGAGCTACCGGCAATGGAACAGGGCGGTCAACCAGGCCGCCAACGCCTTTGCCGCCCACGGCATAACACGCGGCGACCGGGTCGCGTTTTTGACCTGGAACCTGCCCGAGCAGGTAACCGCGTTCTATGGCTTGTTGAAAATCGGCGGCGTGCCGGTTCCCATCAACTACCGCCTGGCGGCAAACGAGATAAAATATATCGTCGACAATTGCGCCGCGCGTCTGTTCGTCTTCGAGGAGGCCCTGCGCGAACCGGTGATGGCCATCAAGGACGATCTGCAAACCGTCGAACGTTTGATTTACATCGGCGATACGCCCGAGGGGGACGAATTGCCCTTCGATGACTTCGTGGCAAGGGCATCCGACCGCGAGCCACCAGTGGGCGCCGGCCTGGATGATGCGGCGTTCATCATGTACACCTCCGGCACCACCGGCGTGCCGAAAGGCGTCGTCCGCACACACCAGGCGGAGCTGTTCGGCGCCATGACCATGGCGCTGGAATGTGATTTTCAACACGATGACAGCATACTGAACAACAAGCCGCTGTTTCATATCGCGCAATTGCATTTGCAGTTCATACCCTTCGTACTGCTGGGCGGTACCAATGTCATGACCCGTGGTTTCGACATCGATGAAACCCTGGGCCTGGTCGAGACGGAACGCCTGACCTGCCTGCATGGCGTGCCGACACAGATGGTCATGATGGCCCAGGCGGATTTGTCCAGGTTTGATCTGTCCAGTTTGCAATGCGGCTTTTACGGCGGCCAGACCCTTGCCGATGACATCATCCGCACCTGCATGGCGCTGTTTCCAAAATCCTTTCTAAATGTCTATGGCTTCACCGAGGGCCTGACCGCGACCGCCTGCGATTTCCGCCGCCATCCCGAAAAGCTGGGCAGCGTGGGACAGGCCGCCGTCAATATGGAGGTTCGGATCCTGCGCCCCGGCGCCACGGACGCCGATGATATCGCGGCGCCCGGCGAAGTTGGCGAACTGATCACGCGGGGACCTTCGATCATGAAGGAATATTTCCGCCTGCCTGAACGCACGGCAGCGGCCCTGCGCCATGGCTGGTATCATTCCGGCGACGCCGCCTTCAGCGACGAGGCCGGATTTATTACCGTCAAGGGCCGCATGGACCACACCATCATTACGGGGGGCGAGAATGTCCATCCATCCGAGATCGAGAACCTGCTGTTCGATCATGCGGGCATTGCCGATGTGGCCGTGGTCGGCCTGCCCAGCACAAAATGGGGCCAGGCGGTCTGCGCCGCCGTGGTCGCCAAGGACCCGGCCTTGAATGCCGAAACCCTGGACCGCTTTTGCCGCGAAAGCCCCGATCTGGCCCGCTTCAAACGTCCGCGCCACTATTATTTCATCGATGAAATTCCGGCCAATTCCACCGGTAAGGTGGAGCGCGGAAAGCTGCAGGAAAAACTGTTGCTCTTGATCGACGGCCCGCTGGATTGAGCGGCGCCCCTAAACGGGATTCGAAATTGAATTTCCCCCTGACGCCGCCAGTGGATGCCCGGATCAGGTCCGGGCATGACATTATTGGCGGGTTTTAGCCCCAGCTTTGTCATTGCCGGGCTTGACCCGGCAATCCAGGGGGCGCGGCACTCGGCCTTATTTGATTGGTCTACGGTACGGGGCGGACTTCCGTGGTCGCTTCGGCAACGATGATCTCGCCCTTCATGATCCGCTGGGTCAATGCGACGACGCCGTCGCCGCGCACCTCGCCTACCTCACCCACCGTGCGCAGGGTGTCGCCGGCGAAGGCCATGGCGCGCATGCGGAATTTCTGCCGGCTAACGAACCAGCGCGGGCCCAGCCAGGCCGTGAGATGTTTGGCGAACAGCGCGCCGTAGATCTGGCCGTCGATGACCGGAGCGGACAGACCCATACCTTGGGCAAAGTCTTGATCGTGATGCAGGCGGTGCCAATCCCAGGTGGCGCCGGCGTACATGACGAGATCGGTCGACGAAAAAGTTTTCTCCTCCACGGGCAGTTCGTCGCCCGGCCGCATGTCCGCCGCCGCTCTGCTGGCGGCGATCATGTCCCCGCCCCTAAAGGTTGATAGACCGTGGTCTCCCGGTTCACGGCGATCAATTCCTCCGTTTCGTCGAAATAACGGGCCACGGTGGTGACGAACAACTGGCTGCCGCCGCCAGAGCGTGGCCGCTCCACCATGTCTTCCAGAACCCAGGTGACCGAAATGCGGTCGCTGGGCAGGACGGGGCGGATGAATTCATAGTCATTGCCGGCGCGGATCATGCGGCAGCCTTCGATGGGCAGGTCCCAGCCGTGGCCCATATAGCCGTTCCCGTCGGGCCGGCCATGGGCGTATTGGCAGGTCTCCACGGCGAACGTGGGCGGCGCGATCAGGGAGGGGTAGCCGGCCTCGCGCGCATAGGCATCGTCCTGATAGAGGGGGTTTTCATCGTCGATGGCCAGAGCGAAATAGCGGATCGAGGCCCGGCCCAGCTCCTCCCGTGCCGTGTAGGTCACCTCCCGGCCGATCCAGGACTTCAACTCATCGTTTAACAGAGCCTCGGCCATGATCAATCCAATATGGCGAAGGGATCGATTTCGATCAGCATTTCCGGGCGCAATAGCTGGTCGCAAATCAGGCCGGTGGCGGCGGGGTAGGGTTTGGCCAGCTGTTTGGCGCGCAAGGCGCCAACCTCCCGGTAACGGGGCAGGGCATCCGGCGTGATATATTCGATGGTCTTGACCAGGTTCTCCTTGCCGCCGCCCGCCGCCTCGATCACCTTGAAAATATTGCCGTAGGTATATTCGGCCTGGCCCGCCACATCGCCCACATGCTCCATCACTCCCGTCTCCGGATTGCCGGCGCCCTGCCCGGACAGAAACAGCCGCTTGCCGGCCCGCACGCCGGGGCTGTAGGTCAATTTCTCATACCGTTTCCAGCCCGGATTGACCGCCACGGGGTCCTCCCGCGCGGCGGTGAAATCATACTGGATCAAGGCATCATCATGCAGCAGCCGGGGCATGATGATCCCCGCCGCGCAGGGATAGACCGGGCCCAGAAAGGCACGCCGGACCGCGCCCGTGTCCCGGTAATCGGCCAGGGCCTCGGGCGTAAAATAGTCCAAGGTCTTGACCACGTGAGCGAAATCCAGGCCCAGCGCCGACAACGTCTTCCCGGCCGCCTTGAATATCGCCTCCGTCTGCGCCGCCACATCCCCGGCCCCGACGATATCGCCCTGCCCGTCGACGGCCTGGACCGTGGGCAGAAAGACCACGCCCGTGGGTCCACTATTGGCGGCAGGACCGGCGCCCACGGGCCCGGCGGTAACCTCGATCTCGATCAGGGCATCAGGCCGCAACAGCGCGCCCACCGGCACCGTATTGACCACCGGATGATGGGCGCCAAAGACCTCTTCCCGCACGGCAGCGGCCTCACCATAGCGTTCGATGCCGCCGGGGCGGACATATTCAACCACCCGGACAACATCTCCCAGCGAGCGGCCCGCCGCCTCCAATATGGCGGCGATCTTGGCGTAGGCCACCCGCGCCTGATCCGTCATGCCGCCCCGGATCTTTATGCGCCCGCTATCGGGATCATGCTCGGAGGCCGTATGCCCCGACAAATAAACCCCCTCGCCCGCGTCTATCCCAAGGGAAAACGAATAATTCGAATAGTCGTACCAAGGATATTCCTCCGGCGTCACGGCCCGATGTGCCATTTTCTCTCCTCCCTTAATTCCCGAACAAGCTTAACCTGTCGAGAGGCCCAAGGGAACGCGGGTGGCCTAGTTAGCGACAGACCGCCCGCCTTCGCCAACCACGACGAAGGGCGCCCAGAACACCGGGTGGGCATAGGCCGGGGTTTCCTTGCCTTCGATGAGCGCCAACATTGCTTGGCGGTGCGCTTCGGCGCGGCCAATTCCGGGCTTTTGCGCCTCTTTGAGCATTCGTGTCGTGATCTTCACCGCAGCATCGGATACGACCGGCCAGTGGGATACCAGCAGCGTCCGCGCCCCGGCATAGAAAAACGCCTTGGCCAAACCGGACAAACCTTCCGCCCCCGGCGTGCCGTCGGCGGCGGCTGTGTTGCAGGCGGACAGGATGACCCAATCAGCATCCAGCTTCAACCGCGCCACCTCGCTCGCCGTCAACAAGCCATCATCCTGTTCGCTGCCGACCTGGGGCGGGGTGAGGACCAGCGCCGGTTCCGACAGCCCGGTCAGATCGCCCGCCACCAAGCCATGGGTGGCGAAGGTCAACACCTTGTAATCCGTGAGCGTCATGGATTTGAGCTTTGTTTCCGTCGCCTTCCCACCGACCAGCAACGCCGCATCATCCACACCAAGTGATCGCGCCATTGATTTCAGTTCCTGGTATGAATCCGGCAACGACGGCAGTCCGCGAACCGAAGCGACGTCGGCAATTCCGCGCGTTGTAAACAGGGACGCAAGCTTCATCCCACGGCCCGAGCCTGTCTCCCCGTCTAGTTGCGGATCACCGATGCCAAGGAACGGGCGCGACGCCTTGGTGCGTTTGGCAAAGGTCCGCAATGCCCTGAGTGAGGAGACTGACGGCAAGGTTGTCATGGCAAATTTTCGGGCCAGCCAAGGGACCTTGCGATAGTCTGCTGGGCCTTTGATTTCACCCTTGAATGCCGTGGTTACCAGCACGCCGAGGGGCAGGCTTTGCAACGCCCCGTCCGGCACCACGAAGACATGTCGCGCCCCATCAAGCATGGCCTCGATCGGCTGAAACAATTTCTGATAGAGTTCGTACGCCAAGGTCGTGTTGAATGGCGGCACATCGGTGAGGCTCTTTATCCTGAACGGATCGAGCCCCCGGCGCAGCGCCGAGACGGCATGCCCAAGCTCCTCGGCCCCAAGCTTGATTTCCTTAGCCAAAACCCGGTCCCGACGGATGGCGAAGACGAAACTGCGGTTGGTCCAAACCAGGTATGTTAGCAGCGCCTCGTCATTGCCGAGAAGCCGTTGCAATTCAGCAAGCCCGACCGGTCTCGGCGAGGCAAGTTCAGCGTATTGAGGAAATGATTTCGCGAGCTCCGCGTCGATTTCCTTGATCCTGCCGTCGGTCGCCGCCAAGTCCCGGCGCATTACCGCCTCCTGCTCGTTGTCGCGCCTGTCAGGCGGCTGGCTCGCGGCCTTGACCAATGCCCCGTCAAGCCCGCGCCAACGCGTCGCCGCGTCCTGGCGTTCGCGGACGAATACCGCCAATGCGTCGTCGCCTGTCGCAAACCGCGCCGCCATGCGCGAGACCGCCGCCCCGGCGGACGAGGCCGTCGCGAGTTGGCTGGACCCAAAACCTTCCGCAACAAGCGCAGTGTGTCTGGCCGGTTGAATTTTCGACATCGCCAAGGTGTCCATCACATGAAAGAGGAAGGTGGGTCTTATGGATTTTTGTTCGCTGAGGCGGCCGCTCCCTTCGCCGCCACCCGTGCGTACCGCCCGTTCGCGTCGAATGGCGACGGCGCGCCGAATGAGATTAAGGCTTTCCGCGATTTTACCTTGGGCGCGGTACAGCCCCGCCAAATTGTTGAGTACTTTGGCGACATCGGGATGGTCGGGGCCGAGGGCTTTCTCCCAGACCGCCAGGGTGCGTTTGAAGAACATCTCCGCCCTGCCGTACTGGCCGAGGGTCTTGTACTGCAACGCCAGATTTCTGAGTGTCCCGGCGACACGGGGATGGTCGGGGCCGAGGGCTTTCTCCGTGATCGTCAGGGAACGCATGTAGAGCGGCTCGGCTTCTGCGTGGCGGCCCTGGCTATCGTACAGCGCCGCCAGATTGTTGAGTGACATGGCGAATGCGCGATGGTCGGGGCCAAAGGCTTTCCCCCAGATCGCCAGGGCGCGCTTGTAGAGCGTCTCAACCTCGCCGAAGCGGCCTAGCCACCAGTACAGCACCGCCAAATCGTTGAGCGCGGTGGCGACACGGGGATGGTCGGGGCCAAGGGCTTTCTCCCGGATCGCTAGGGAACGCTTTAGGAGTGGCTCGGCCTCGCCGTAGCGGCCCTGGCCCAGGAACAGCCCCGCCAGATTGTTGAGCGCTGTGGCGA
>JAPYPT010000114.1 GCA_029937535.1 Alphaproteobacteria bacterium | reverse complement strand
GCGGCCGATCTTCAAGGCGGCCCTCGACCACGGCCTGTTCTATTTCGATTGCGCGGATATTTATGGCCAGGGTGCTTGCGAGCGGGTGGTCGGACAGCTTCTCCGCGAGCTGGCGCCGCGCGACCAATATGTTCTATCGACCAAGATTTCGGCGCCCATGGGATCCAACCCCAATCAGGGCGGCCTGTCGCGTAAGCATGTGATGGAGGGGGTGGACGCCTGCCTCCAGCGCCTGGGCCTGGATTACGTGGACCAGTTGATCATCCATCGCCATCCCCACGGTCGCCTTGGCCTCGCAAAGACGCCGATCGAGGAAACCATGGAGGCGCTGCACGACGTGGTGAAGGCGGGCAAGGCACTTTATCTGGGCGGCTCTTCCATGTTCGCCTGGCAGTTCGCCGAGTTGCAGATGACCGCCCAGCAAAATGGCTGGACGCGCTTCATCTCCATGCAAAACCACTACAACCTCATCTACCGGGAAGAAGAGCGCGAGATGAACCCCTATTGCGCGGCCACCGGCGTGGCGCTGACGCCGTGGTCGCCGTTGGCGCGCGGCATTCTGACGGGATCCTACAAGGGCGGTCTGGACAGCGGCAGCACGGCGCGTTCCCAAGGGGCGGACAAGACGCGCACGGGGGGGCTCTATCTTGGCGAAATGGATTTCCAGATCGCGGACCGGGTTATCGAGGTGGCGGAAAAACTCGGTCACACCCCGGCCCAAATCGCCGTTGCCTGGCTGTTGAGCAAACCCGGGATCACGGCGCCGGTGGTGGGGGTTTCGAAAATCAGCCAGCTCGACCAACTGGTGGCGGCCACCGAGATTACCCTGGAAGAGGATGACATCGCTTATCTGGAGGAACTATACCGTCCCCTGGAAAACCTGCTCAGTTTCGGGACCTCCTAGAGCATTTCCAAATTGGAAATGCTCCGATTCTTAAGAAAAGAGCAGTTTTTCCAATCACTTAGAATCACTTCGTGATTCACATTGGATCGGAACTGCTCTAGACCATATTCGAGATTGTGCTATCGTTGGCTTCAATATTTATCATTTGGTTAGGAACATCCCATGGCTGAATACATCCCACCGACGGCGGATTGGGTCCGTGAACAAGTCGAATTGTACGAAGGCAGCGGCGGCAAGGAGGGCACCACCCTGCGCGATACCGGCTTGCCCTGCATCATCGTCACCCATACGGGCAACAAGACAGGCGCTATACGGAAAATCCCCCTGATGCGGGTTGAGGTGTCGGGCAGCTACGTGCTGGTCGGCTCCAAGGGCGGCAGCCCCGATAACCCCGTTTGGGTCTATAACCTGCGCGCCAATCCGGATGTGGAGATACGGGACAAGACCGAAGTCTTCAAAATGCGCGTCCGCGAGGTCACCGACGATGCCGAACGTGCCCGCCTGTGGGATGCCAGCGCCGAAGCCTTCCCGCCCTACACAGAATACAAAGGAAAAACATCGCGCAAAATACCGGTGTTTATTGCCGAACCGGTCTAGATCGCCCGGTAGGGTTCACGACCAGTTCGGCCGGCTTTCGATCAATTCGATGGTCTTCTCGGCGGAAATTGGTTTGGCCATGTAGTAGCCTTGGCCGTGCTGACAGCCCAAGTCCCGCAAGGCGTCCATTTGCGCCTTCGTTTCGACGCCTTCGGCAACGATATCCATATCCAGGGCATGGGCAAGTTGCGCCACGCTGCGGACGATCCGTCTACTGACGTCGGCTTTGTCCATGTTGTTGACGAAGGCACGGTCAATTTTCAGGGTGTCCAGAGGAAACTGATGCAGGTAGCTCAAGCTCGAATATCCGGTGCCAAAATCGTCGATCGCGATTGAAACACCGAACTGCTTTATTTTCTCCAAAGCCTGGGTGGCATGATCGGGGTTGGCCACCAACATTGTTTCGGTTATTTCCAGCTTGACCACCGCCGGGTCGACGCCGCTTCGTTCGATGACACCCGCCAAGCGGTCGATCTCGCTCAACTGCGATAATTGCAGGCCCGATACGTTGACGCTCATGAAAGTCGGCGGCAATTCGGGAGAGACGGCTTCGAGATGGCGGGCAAAACGGAGTTGATCATCCATCGCCAGTTCCATGGCCCTGTGCCCGAGATCCACGATAAGGCCGGTTTCTTCCGCCAGCGGTATGAACTCCATGGGCATGACGAATTCGCCATTTTGTTTCCGCCACCGCATCAATGCCTCGAAGCCCGCGATATGGCCGCTATCCAGCGCCACGATCGGCTGGTAATGCATCTCGAATTCGGAGGCCTCGAGCCCCTGACGCATTTCCTGTTCGATCTTAATTCGGCGCAGGGCAAGGTCACGGATTTCCCTTAACGAGGGATCAATTTCTCCCGATTTTTCCGTCTTTCTGGCGAATTGCCGTTGCGAGTCCCGAAAGCGCGACAGCACCACCCGCAGCAATAAGTTCATCAACGGATCGGTGGCGGAAAGCGGTTTCTGAAACTGCGATCGCCGTATGACGATCACCTCGGTATCCTCGATGGCCGTCACCGTCGCCGAACGCGGCGCGTCATCAATCATGGACATTTCGCCGATTATCTCGCCCTGTCCCAGTTCCGCGATGACGATCTTCTCGCCATCACCGGGCATTGAAACTTCAACTGTTCCACTTTCGATAATGTAGGCGTTGCGCGCACTGTCACCGATCCGGAAAATCTCTTCCCCGGCGGTGAAACGTCTCGTCGAAACCATTTCGGCCATACGAAATCTCTTTCCCCCATCGTCGGCCCGCACAACATACTTGAATCGTTAACATATCACCATAGCGCGCATGGCTGCAACGCGCCGGCAACGGCATCATTCGTCAGTCATTGTGCTGGTTAAAGACATAGATCGGGCTGCTCCAGGCTTGGAAGCCGTCCTCCGTGTTGAGGCAGACCCACAACGGGTTGTCCCGGTCCGGGGCCAGGGGAATTTCGACCTCGGCCACGATCTCCCGGCACGGAATATCATCGGGCAGCCGAAAAACCTTGATCCGCCGTTCCAGGCCACCGGCCTCCATCACACAATCTTCAAAGCCGACATCCGCCAGGGGCATCGTCATGCCGCCAAGATTGGTGGCAACCGTCAAATCGCCCAGTTGGTCCCCATCCAGCCCTTCATCCAGCCAGGCATCGAAACCGCCGAAATTGCCGGTGGTGATGGCATCAAAGACAATGGTATCGCCGCCCTGCTGTTCGAACAGGCGTTCGTGGTTCCAGGCGTTGATCTTTTCGAACCGGATGATCATGGCGCCACCGAAGGAAACCTTGCCCTTCCAGTTGGTATCGCGCCCCCGGCCCCGGTATTCCGCGCCGCTCCACAGGACCCGCACACGGTTGCCCAGATCGCTTTCCGTGTAGCCGCGCAGGGTCTCGATGACCTCCACGCCATTTCGCACCTCGATGCGTTCGATGGGCGCCTGGGTCACGGCGCGGATTTTCAGGGTGACGCTGGCGGCCGTGGACCGGACGATATCGCCCATCATCACCTCGCCGGCCGGGCGGGAGCCGGTCTCGGGGAACAAATTCGGATCCTGATCGAACAGGATCGCAGGTTCACCAAACCGCGCCTTTACGTCCAGGTGCAGCCGGGTCCCCGTGGTGCCGTAGTGATGGCGCCGTTTCAGGCAATCAAAAAAACTGTCACGGGTTAGCTCTTCGGTCAGAAAACAGGTCAGGCCGCCATAGGCGCCAAAGGTCGAGACGCCGGGATAGGAGGCGCCGGGCCGGCCCTTGTGGCCATCACTGTTGCAGACCACGCCACTGCGGTGACCCAGGGGGAAACCATCCGTCAGCAGCCATTCAAAGGTACCCCAGGCGGAGTGGATCTCCATCGAGGTTTCCTTGGTCCCGTCATGGGCAAAGGCGATGTCCGCATAGCGTCCGCCCACATGGGCATAGACCACGCAATCTTCGTCAGACAGGCGTTCGAACAGCAGGTTGGCGTCGTTCGCGTCCATATCCAGGTCCGAGCGGTCCATCAGCAGGGCATGGGAGGAGCGGTATATGGGCCGCCCCTCGGTGCGGTAATAGACGTTCCGGTCGCCGCCCACCGCCGTGTTGCCGGACCATTCGTAGCCGGGAAACGTGACGAAGCGGCCGTCTTCGTGATAACGCGCCGTCAGTTCATTCAGGTAGGCCCAGAAGGCGTTGTTGACTTGAAAGTCATTGGCCTGATGGCTCAAGGCATCCAGAAAGGCCAGATTGCGCCCGAATTCAAAATAGTCCCGGGATGTGCCGATGCCGATGGACTCACCGCTTTGTCCGTGCAGATCGGCCCAGTAGCCCGACAGGGAGCCGTCTTCGATGACCAGGGGATGGGACTGCGCGACCTCCATCCCGTCGGCGTCATGGACCGAGATCCGCAAGGTACCCGGCTCATCGACGCTCAAGCCCTCGAAGCACAGGCCCCGCTGGCCCAGGGCGTAGTCCACCGCGTCCGGCAGGCCGTTGACCACCAAGTTGGTTTCCAGGGTAAAGCGGCCCTGGGCCAGATTCGTTGGATTGCCCCAAATATCTTCCGCCTTCAGACCAAACTGAAAGCTCTCGCCAGGCCGGCGCAGGCTGGGCAGCACCGCCCGCCACAAGGCCGGCGCGCCGGCCACGATGTCGATGTTGGGTGTATTGGGGATCGGTGTGTAGTGGCCCACGGCGCAGACATCGGCGGCGACCTTGAATTCGAAGTTGGGTTCCACCATGGACTGCAGACGCAGGCCCGGCGAACCTTGCGCGGTATCGCCGAAGATAATCTCGATGCGGTCGCCCTCGCGCAGGAAGCCGCCCGCGACCCGGATGGTCAGGACTTTCCAACGCGGCCGGGGCATGGTGCCGTAGCGGCTGTAGGCGACATCCAGCGGCACGCCCGAAGAGGTCGTGGCGGTGACATAATTGTAGCCGGTGGGATCATCGGTCTGCAGGGCGCCGCCATCGCCCATGGCGCGCAGCATGACCCGGATGGCGCCGGTATCGTCCAGACCAAAGCGGCCGACGGTATAGGTCATGCGAAAAGTTTGCAGGCTGCGGGCGGGAAATTTGCCCTTGGGTTCAATTTCCACATGGCCGTAGAGGACCGGGTCGGTGCCTGGCTGGGCCGTGGTCCAGACCTCGCCCACCAGATCCGAATCCACCAAACTGCCTCTGTCGTGTTCCGTCATGGTCATTGACCCACCCCTTCGGTATTTTGAGACAGTGTAGAGCAATTTTCAATTAATCGGGTGAGGCCAAGAGATATTTGGCGCGACCCAAGTGATTGGTTCAATTGCTCTTTTCTTAAGAGTCCGAGCATGTTTAAAAAGAACATGCTCTTGGTCGAATGGGATTTTTGATCCATCGGCCGGGACACCTGTGCCACAATGGCGCCAGTTGGTTCAGTATTGAGGTATTCAACATGGTTTACGACCCCCGCATGCCGGCGCGCGAAGTCTGCGTCCTTGGACATCAACTGGAACGTTGGGCGCGGGAAAAGCCCGATGAGACCGCCTTCATTTTTTACGGTGGCGAGCGCTGGACATGGGCCGGGGCTCTTGAGATTACCCAGCAAGCCGCCAAGGGGTTGCAGGCCATGGGCGTCAAAAAAGGCGATCATGTGCTCTCGTGGCAACCCAACAACCGGGAAGCCGTCATCACCTGGTTTGGCTTGAATTATCTGGGCGCCGTCTACGTGCCCGTGAACACCGCCTACAAGGGCAATCTGCTGCAGCACGTGGTGCAGCTATCCGATGCTTCTATCATGGTTTGTCATGCCGAGTTGGCCGGCCGCCTGGATGATATCGATTGCGGCCTGCTGCGCGACGTCATCATCACCAACGGCGCCGCCTCGCTGCAATCTCTTACCACCCACCCAGGGGAGGCCCTATTGCCCGAACAGGGATTGGGGTCCATGCCGGACGTGGTCGAACCTTGGGATACCCAATATATCATCTTCACCTCCGGCACCACGGGGCCGTCGAAGGCGGTGCTGTCGTCTTACCTGCAGGGTTATGCCATGGGACCGGAGGTCCACACCCAGATTGACGCCAGCGACCGTATCCTGGTCAATCTGCCCATGTTTCATGTGGGCGGCACGGTCTTTTTTATTATCGCCCTGGCCCAAGGCGGGTCGTGTTTCTTGGATACACATTTCAAGACCACCGAGTTTTGGGACACGGTGCGGGAGAACGAGGTCACCATGACCTGCTTGCTGGGCGCCATGATCCCCTTCCTCTTGAAACTGCCGCCCAGCAACATGGACAAGGATCACACCTTGAAGAAGACCGTATGCGTGCCCTGGTCGGACGACACCAAGGCGGTGGGCCGGCGCTTTGGCATGGACATGCGCACCACCTTCAATATGACGGAGGTTTCCTCGCCCATGGTTTCCGACAGCTATCCGCCCGAGCCAGGCACCTGCGGCAAGGTCCGCCCGGGCGTGGAGGCGCGGGTGGTCGACGAAAACGATTGCGAGGTGGCGCCCGGTGAAACCGGTGAATTGATCCTGCGCACGGACCGCCCCTGGTCCATGAACCATGGTTATTACAAGAACCCCGAAGCCACGGCCCAGGCCTGGCGCAACGGCTGGTTCCACACCGGCGATGGCTTCAAATACGATGGGGACGGTTATTTCTATTTCGTCGACCGCATCAAGGACGCCATCCGCCGCCGGGGCGAGAACATCTCCTCGTTCGAGGTGGAGGCGGAGGTCAATGTTTTCGCTGATGCGGGCGAGGCCGCCGCCATTCCCGTGCCCAGCGAGTTGGGCGAGGACGAGGTCATGGTTGTCGTTGCACCGGCGCCCGGAAAATCCGTTTCGCCGCTGGAGTTGTTCCGTTTTCTCGAACCCCGCATGGCCCATTTCATGCTGCCCCGTTACATCCGCGTGGTCGATGAATTGCCCAAGACCCCAACCCAAAAAGTACAAAAACACCTGCTTAAGGAAGACGGCATCACCGCCGACACCTGGGACCGCGAAGCCGAAGGCATCGTCGTGAAACGGGAGAAGATTGGCGGGTGATTTTTGCAGCAACGACGAAATAGGACCGGAATATCAATATGCTGACGTTCTACTATGTGCCCAACACCTGTGCGTTGGCCTCTCACATCGCACTGGAGGAAGCAGGCGCGGCGTATACGGGCGTGCGCATGAATTTCGCGGATGAAGATCAAAAGAAGCCTGAATATCTGGCCATCAATTCCAAGGCGCGGGTGCCGGCCCTGGTTACGGAGCGTGGCGTGCTGACCGAGACGCCGGCCATTCTGGTCTATCTTTGCCAGCAATATCCCGCCGCCAACATGGCGCCCTTGGACGACCCCTTTGAATTGGCCCGTGTGCAGTCCTTTAATTCCTACCTTTGCTCCAGCGTGCATGTGGCCCATGCCCATCGTATGCGGGGCCACCGCTGGAGTGATGATCCGGCGGCGCATGCAGCCATGCGTGCGTTCGTACCGCAATCGGTCGGCGAAGGTTTCCGGCTGATCGAGGAGGAGATGTTCGAGGGTCCTTGGGTCATGGGTGACGCGTGTGGCATCGCCGATTTCTATCTCTTTACCTTGGCGCAGTGGCTGGACGGCGATGGCGTCGACATTGCGACCCTGCCGAAAATCCAGGACCATCATAAACGCATGGCGCAACGGCCCAGCGTGGTTAGGGCGCTGGAACAGGAATTCGCCTAAAGACCGGTAACCGGATGCTTGGTGTGGGTTGTGAGAGGATGGGGTGATGGATTGGATACTGGGGGATCTGCTGGATCAGGTCGGCGAGATCGTCTCCAGCGAGGCGCCGGCCACGATACATGACGGGCGTATCACCTCCTGGCGGGACCTCTCCAAACGCAGCAATAACCTGGGCCGGGCCTTTCTCAATGCCGGCGCGGTGACCGACGACAAAGTCGCCTTCTACATGCGCAACCGATCGGAATACAGCGAGTGCTTCGCGGCCTGTCTCAAGGCCAGACTGGTTCATGTCAACGTCAACTACCGCTACCGCCATGACGAACTGCATTACATTTTCGACAATTCCGATGCGGTGATCGTGGTCTATGCGGCCGAATTCAGAGACAACATCCGCGCCTTGCAACCCAACCTGCCAGAGGTAAAGCTGTTCGTTGAAATTCCCGACGGGGGCGAAGTCTTGGATTTCGCCCAGGCCTATGAAGATCTAGCCGGGGCCGGCGGGGGCGGGCGCCTGGACATCGAACGCTCCGTGGACGATGGCTTGTTTATCTACACGGGCGGCACCACGGGCATGCCGAAAGGCGTGATGTGGCGGGCCGGGAATTTTTATCAAGCCTTGCTCGATGTGGTTGGGACCATACGGGAGGTACATAAAACGCCCGAGGAACTATTTGCCCTGATTGCCGAAAACGGGCGGGGCACAACCGCCATGACCACTTGCCCGTTGATGCATGGCACGGGGTTTTCCCTGATGCTGGGCAACCTGATGTCGGGCGGCACCGTTCTGACCCTGCCGTCACCATCGTTCGATGCGGACGAAGCGTGGGCCACCGCCGCCCGCCATGGTGCTGAAAGCATGAATATCGTCGGCGACGCCTTCGCCGCGCCCCTGGTCCGCGCCCTGGATCGCTCGCCCGGCGCCCATGATCTCTCCGCCCTGGCGACCATATCCTCTTCCGGCGTGATGTGGAGCATGGAGAACAAGCAGGCCCTGCTGGCCCATCTGCCGCAACTGGTTCTGGTGGATAGCTTCGGGGCATCGGAAGCCCTGGGCTTCGGCGGCTCCATCACCACCAAGGACGGCGTGGTCGCCACCGGTAAGTTCACGGTCAGCGAGAAAACCCGCGTTCTGGATGACCATGGCCGGGACGTGGTTCCCGGCAGCGGCCAATCGGGCTGGCTGGCCGCAACCGGGCGTCTGCCCCAGGGCTATTACAAGGACGGGGAAAAATCCGACGAAGTCTTCAAGGAATATGACGGCGTGCGTTACGCCATCCCCGGCGACCGCTGCACGGTAGAGCTGGACGGCACCATGACCCTGCTGGGCCGGGGCAGCACCTGCATCAATTCGGGCGGCGAGAAGATTTTCCCCGAAGAAGTCGAAGAGGTCTTGAAAACCCATGCCCAAATCACCGATGCCCTGGTGGTGGGTATTCCCGATGAACGTTGGGGCCAGGCGGTGACCGCCGTCGTTGCTCTAAGCGAAAATGACATATTGGATGAAGCGGCCGTGCGCCAGCACGTGCATGACCGGCTGGCAGGCTTTAAGGTGCCCAAGCGGGTGCTGGCCGCGGGCATTCCCCTGCGGGCCGACAACGGCAAGGCGGATTACAAGGCGGTGCGCCATTTCGCCGCCGATTTTCTAGGTGTGGATTTGTAGCAGGAGGATCGCATGAAACCCGAACAGATATTAGCGCACGAACCGAAGGTTCTGAGCCAGGCCCAGCGCGAAGCTTATTTCGAGACCGGCTATCTGCAACTGGAAAGCTTCATCGGCCCCGATTGGCTGGACCGTCTGTGGGCCGTCACCGACCGCCTGATCGAGGAAAGCCGGGGGCGGGGGACCTCGAACAAGGTGTTTGATCTGGAGCCGAACCATACGGCGGAACACCCCCGCCTGCGCAGAATTTCCAACCCCGTGGGCCTGGACCCGGTGTTCGAGGAGTTTGGCCTGCGCGGACCCATCATTGATCTGGCGGAAGATCTGGTGGGACCGGATGTTAAATTCCATCATTCCAAGCTGAACATGAAATGGTCGGGCGGCGGGGAGGAAGTGAAATGGCATCAGGATATCCAGTTCTGGCCCCATACCAACTATTCCCCCCTGACCATCGGTTTGTACATGGACGACGTGGACGACGAGATGGGCCCCATGGGCGTCATCCCCGGCAGCCACAAGGGCGAGATCTTCGACCTCTACGGCAAGGACGGCCAATGGGCGGGCGCCCTCTCCGATGATGATCTGGTCCGGGTGCCCCTGGACAAGGCGGTCTGGCTGAAGGGGCCAAGGGGCTCCATAACCATTCACAACTGCCGCATGCTGCATGGTTCCATTGCGAACAACTCAAACCGCGGCCGGCCGCTTTTGTTACACACCTATGCCTCCGCCGACGCCCTGATCATGGCCGACAGCGTGGTTACGGGCTCGGCCCATACAGAGACCATCGTCCGGGGCAACCGGGCCAAGTGGATCCACTTCGATCCCGAACCCTGTTTGAATCCGCCCGATTGGTCCAAGGGCTACTCCTCTATTTTTGCGATACAACAAGATGACGCGGCGGAATAGGGCGCCATGAATGACGTTCTTTTGATAACCCAGGCAATGCGCTTTGCCGCCGATTGCCATGCGGATCACCGGCGCAAGGGCGAGAGCCAGGAGCCTTACGTCAATCACGTCATCGAGGTCGCTGAGCTGGTGGCGGAGGCGACCAAGGGTGCCGACATCAATCTGGTCGCAGCCGCCCTGTTGCACGATGTGCTGGAAGATACCGACGTCACGCGGACCGAAATGGCGGAAAAATTCAACACCGACATCGCTGATCTGGTTCAAGAGGTCACCAATGACGACGCCCTGACGAAGGCGGCGCAAAAGACGGCCCAGATAACAAGCGCGCCCGGCAAGAGTGACCGCGCCAAGATTTTAAAAATGAGCGATAAAACAGCGAACTTCCGTTCGATCCTAAACAGCCCGCCACTGGATTGGTCCGTTGCGCGAAAGCGCGACTACCTCGAACACGGCCGGCAGGTAGCCGAGGGTCTTGCCGGCATTAATGCCTGGCTCGATGAACAGTTCGCGGGTACGGCCCGGCGGCTGATGGAGCAAATCGACACTGAATGAACCATCAGAGAATGGCTTCAAGAGACGATCAGATCAATTTCTGTCTCAAATGTCTCGCCATCCGTCTTCCCGCGCGGCCGCAATGCCATCTCCACCCTGCGGCGCTCTTCCTGTGACAGGCTGTAGAACAGGAAATCGACGCCATTGCCACGGTAACCTTTAAGGTAGAGCTGGGTGGTCAGGCGTTTCCGGCCGCCGTGCAGAACCTTGACGTGGATATGGGGCGTACGGCCCGGATAGGGGACCGGCACGATGGTACGGAAGGCAAAACGCCCGTCATCCGAGGTCATGGCGTGGCCGAAGCCTTGGAAGGCCGGGTCGCGCAGGGCGAAATTGCGGTCACCGGGATGGGCATAGACACCGTTGGCGTCGCACTGCCAGATCTCCACCCGCGTGCCGGATATCGCTTGACCCTTGATGTCCAGTAGCCGGCCGCCCAGATGCAGGATTTTACCGAACGCCTCTCTATCGACACCGTCCACGCGCACCAGATCGGCGTTGTCATCCGCTGGCATGCGAACCGGATAAAACGGCCCGTCGGTGGTGGCGGGTGTTGGCGCCACGGCCGCCAGCACGGAGCGCGAGAACAGCAATGTTGGCGCCGCCAGGGTCAGGGCGCGCCGCGTCAATCCAGATTTCGCCATATTACTGTTCTCCTATCCTAGATCGCCCCGTCCTCGCGCAGGCTGGCGATCTCGTCCCCGTCCAGGCCCAGCCATTCGCCGTAGACGCTGTCGTTATCGGCGCCCAGCTCGGGGTTGAGGGTCAGTTCCATGGGTTCGACGCCGTGCAGGCGGATCGGACTGTGGGGGGCGGCAATGCGGCCCACCACGGGGTGGTCGATCCAGCGCAGCATGCCCCGTTGGTGCAAGTGCGGATCGTTGACCACCTCTTCCAGATCCCGCACCGCCGCCGTGGGCACGTGATGGCGCTGGGCGGCGGCCTCGGCCTCGTCCTTGGTCAGGGTCGCCACCCAGGTGGAGACGAGTTCATCCACTTCGTCCATATGCTGGACCCGGGCATCGGTGGTCAGATAGCGTTCGTCGTCCTTCAAATCCTCCCGCCCCATGGCGACCAGCAGGTTTTGCCAATGCACTTCCCGCACCGTGATGATGGCCACATAGCCATCCTTGGCGGCATAGACGTTGTAAGGCGCCACGGATAGGCCGCCGTGCCTGTTGCCGGTCCGGGTGAGGATCTCGCCGCCTTTTTGCTTCTGCCCGAAATACATGCCCAGGTTCGAGGCCAGGGTGGGAAAGATCGAATCCAGCATGGCGACTTCCACCAACCGCCCCTTGCCCGTGCGCTCCCGCTCGTACAGCGCGGTCATCACGGCGCCATAGAGGTGCGTGCCGGTGATGAAATCGGCGATCGCGGGGCCGGCCTTGACGGGCGGGCCGTCGGGGAAACCGGTCACATGCATGACGCCGCCGATGGCCTGCACGGTCAGATCCATGGCCAGGTCGTCGCGCCGGGGTCCATCGCGCCCATAGCCGGAGCCGGAGGCATAGATCAGGCGCGGGTTGAGGGCCATCAGGGCCTCCGGGCCGACGCCGTGGCGGTCCATCACCGTGGGGGCGAAATTCTCCAGCACCACATCGCCCTTCAAGACCATTTTGCGTAGTAGCTCGCGGCCCCGTTCGTGTTTCAGGTTCAGGGTGACGCCTTCCTTGTTGGCGTTCAAAATGGCCAGGGGCACCGAGCCGCCGTCGGCGGCGGTGCGCCGGCGCAATGGCTCGCCGTGGGGCGGTTCGATCTTGATTACCCGGGCGCCCGCCATGGCCAGCATGAAGGAAGCATAGGGCCCGTTGTAGATTTGACCGAAGTCAAGGATGGTGACCCCTTCCAGGGGGTAGGCTGACGCGGACATAAAATAACCTCTTGCAACGAAGCACTCAAATCACAGCTCATTATAGACCGCTCATTATAGACCATACTACACGACACACCGTCATCCCCGGGCGTAGCGAAGCGGAGACCCGGGGATCCAGGGCTACAAACACCGGAGTTTGTTGCCCTGGATTGCCGGGTCGAAGCCCGGCAATGACGGTAGTGGGGCCGTATTGTCGTGTGGTGCGAATGTAGACCGCTCATTGTGACCATGGGCTTGAAATTAAGGAGGCGGCCGCCGATGCCCGCCATCGCAACGCTATTCTCCGTGGGTTTTCGCCCATTTTTCCTCCTCGCGGGTGCTTATAGCGCTGTTGCCGTGGGGGCGTGGAGCGGCTGGCTGGCCGATTTCGGGGGCTGGGGGGAGGTCTATCCACCCGCCCAGCTACATGCCCACGAGATGCTGTTCGGTTTCGCCCTGGCGGCGGTGGCCGGCTTCCAATTGACGGCGGTGCCGCAATGGACCGGCGCGGCGCCGTTGCGGGGGCCGGGTCTGGCCGCCCTGGCCGGGGCCTGGCTGGCGGGCCGGCTGGGGGTATTGGCGGCGGGTGTGCTTGGGCCGGTCGCGGCAATGGTGCTGGATCTGCTGTTTCCCCTGGGCCTGTTGGTGGTGATCGGCTCCATGCTGTTGGGGGCCAACAACCGGCGCAACTACATCTTTATCGTTCTCTTAAGCGTCATCAGTCTGGCCAATCTGTGCTGGCACCTGGATATGATGGGCGTCTTGGAGGGCAGCTTTGCCGGTGCGGGCGATACCGCCCTGAACCTGATGCTGAACCTGTTGTTGATCATGATCACGGTGATCGGCGGAAGAGTGATCCCGCTGTTTTCCGCCAATTGGCTAAAGCGCCAGGGCCGGGAGCTGACAATCCATCATCCGGCCTGGCTGCAAGGCCTGTGCCTGGGCGGTCTGGTGGCGGTCACCCTGGCCGAATTGTTCGCCCCCTGGCTGGAACCGGATCTCATGGGCGCCCCGATCGGCGCCCTCGCCCTGGCCACGGGCCTGGCCCACCTGGCGCGCCTGTGGGGCTGGGGCGGCTATCGGACCCTTGCCCATCCACTGGTCTGGATCATGCACCTGGGCTACCTCTGGCTTTGCCTGGCCATCATGCTGAAAGGCGGCAGCTATCTGGGCGATATTATCCCCCCCGCCGCCGCTCGCCATGCCGCCGGCGTCGGCGCCATCGGCACCATGATCATGGCCATCATGCCCCGGGTCTGCCTGGGCCATACGGGCCGCGATCTTATATTGCCCCGGCCCATGCTGGCCGCCTACGCATTGATCGTGGCGGCGCCACTTCTCCGCGTCGCCAGCCCGTTCCTCGATGGTGATTGGTATCAGGCCGCCCTGTTGGGTTCCGGCCTATGCTGGACCCTGGCCTTCGCCCTTTTCGTGTGGTGCTTCGCCCCCATGCTGTGCGCGCCGCGCGCCGATTAGTATCGTTCAAGGTCGTGTGACACCATGACGGCTGCGACTGCAGCCCGGCGCTTATGCGCCGCCCCCGTGGAGCGGTGCGCCTCGGCGCACCTGCGTGAACGACAAAACTAAGGATATAGTTTCTCGGTCCACCAGCCGTCGCCATCGCGGTGGAAAATCTCCCGATCGTGCAGACGAAACGGCTTGTCAGTCCAGAATTCCAGGCGTTGGGGCACCAGGCGGAAGCCGGACCAATAGGGCGGACGGGGCACCGCGCCCAAGACATGCTTGGCGGCGAATTTCGCCACTGCTTTTTCCAGCGCGAAGCGGTCCTCCAGCGGCCGGGATTGCTGGCTGGCCCAGGCGCCGATCTGGCTGTCCTTGGCGCGGGAGGCGAAATAATCGTCCGCCTCCCCCTCGCTGACCACCTCGATACTGCCCTGGATGCGGACCTGGCGGCGCAGGGTCTTCCAATGAAAGCACATGGCGGCTTGCGGATTGGCCAGCATCTCGTTGCCCTTGGCGCTTTCGAAGTTGGTGTAGAAAACAAAGCCGCGTTCGTCCACGCCCTTCAACAACACCATGCGCACGTTGGGCATGCCATCGCCATCGGCGCTGGCCAGCGCCATGGCCGTCGGGTCATTGGGTTCGGACCGCTCCGCCTCCGCCAGCCAGGTCTGGAAGCGGGCGATGGGGTCTTTCGCGGGGTCGTTTGTTTGGGACATGTAGTTTAATCTAGTCATCGGCCCAGCCCCTGTCGATGACATCTTGACAGTCGGCAGGCTGGAACCCTATATCCCATCCACATCGGCTCCTTAGCTCAGTTGGTTAGAGCACGGGAATCATAATCCCGGTGTCCCCAGTTCGAGTCTGGGAGGAGCCACCAAAATACCAATCCCCCGGCTGTCGCTGACCGTCGGGGGTTTGTGGTTAGGTTAGATCAAACGGTTGTATGAAACCAAAACCAGGTCGCAATATGTGGTTATTGTGGTCTCAAACAGACAATGCCATATTAAATGGGTCTTTAAGGCCCTTTTAATAGGGTTTAAAGGGACCAAGAGCAAAAATATCTGTCATCAAGGGGCACTGGAAGGGATACGATAATGAAAAGGATGTATCGCTTTTACGCCGAAGGACGAGGCGATCGGTGGGAAGCAATTTGTCTTGACCTTGACGTTGCCGTGCAAGGCGAGTCTTTCGAAGAAGTTTACAACTCGATTTTGGAAGCGGTCCCAGCATATATTGAAAGCTTGAGCGACCTTCCGGAAGCCGATCAAGCCCGCCTATTGGACCGTCGATCGCCGCTTAGCCTGCGGTTTCGTTTCGTTTGGCTGGCTGTTCTCGCACTATTTCGCTCCAAGAACAGCAATAGCCTTGATGGTCGCCATGAATTCATGATGGCTTACCCGGCTTAGCGGAAGAGCTTCTTTGACAAGCCAGACTGGCGTACCATTGACGCAAGCGTCTTAGGCATTATGTCCTTGCCACCGGTGCCGGAAACCACCACCTGCTGAACCTTGCCAGTGACAGTGCCACGATAAATGGAATGGCTGGTCGCGCCCTGCCTTAGCTTTTCAAAGCCGTGGGATCTCAGAATTTTGATGAAATCGCGATACTTCATTGTGATTCAAAACAGCAGTATGAAGGGCAAACAATTTCCCATTTTTTGATAGTTGTAATTTTCCAATAAGCTTGGATTGCGCTATTTGGCCTAGCGCCTCAATTCGAAGTCATACTCTTCAGGAAACAGAATGTAATCAACAATAATAGGATGCCCCCCATTTCGTTTCTTACTGCCAGTCATGTTAGATTGCCCGCACGCTCCCCCACCTCATCCAAATCGTTGTTGCCGGCTCCCTTGAAATCTTCGAGGTTCCGGTGACAGTTTACTATTTAGTTTGCTAGGGCCTGTTGACAATCATTTGGCGGCGATCATAGCGGCCACGAGGTTGAG
>JAPYPT010000424.1 GCA_029937535.1 Alphaproteobacteria bacterium | reverse complement strand
GATAGAGCAACTTATCCGTATTCAATTGAATCCAATTGAATGCGGGTTGCTCTAACTGCCGATCACCTCTTTCACGCGGCCGGCGAGCTGTTTTAGGGAGAACGGCTTGGGCAGCAATTCGAATTCGCTGTCGGGATCCAAGTTGCGGCGAAAGGCGTCCTCGGCATACCCGGAAATGAAAATCACCTTCAAGTCGGGGCGTTGGGCGCGCACTTCACGAACCAGGGTGGGGCCGTCCATTTGCGGCATCACCACGTCGGAGACCAGCAAGTCGATATCGGCATTATGGTCGTTGAAACATTTCAGGGCCGCCTCGCCGCAATCGGCCTCCAACACGGTATAGCCCTTGTTGCGGAGGGCCCGGGCGGCAAACATCCGTACCGCCTCTTCGTCCTCGACCAGCAATATCTTTCCCTTGCCGGTCAGATCCTTGGGCCGCGCTTCGTCCTCGTCCTCGTCCCTATCCGCCGCCGTGGCCACATCGTCGGCGGTGGGAACGTAGCGCGGCAGGTAGATGGAGAAGGTCGTACCCATATCCAACTCGCTGACGGGGAAAATATAGCCCCCCGTCTGCTTGACGATGCCGAACACCGTCGAAAGTCCCAGGCCGGTCCCCGAACCCGTGCCGGTGCCCTGCTGTTTGGTGGTAAAGAATGGCTCGAAAATCCGGCCCAGATCTTCTTTTTTTATGCCCTTGCCGGTATCCCTGACCTGCACCATGACATATTCGCCGGGTTTGATCAGATCGTGGCCCAGATCTTGGGATGCCGCCAACGAGATATTGGTGGTGCTGATTTCCAACATACCGCCGCCCGCCATGGCATCGCGGGCATTGACGGCCAGATTGATCACCACTTGTTCGAACTGTCCCTGATCGACCTTGACCAGGCCAAGGTCGCGGCCGTGTTCAATACGCAACTCGATGTTCTCGCCAATCAGGCGGCGGACCAGGTGGGTCAGTTCCGCCAGCACGTCCGTGAGCGAGAGCACCTTGGGGCGCAAGGTTTGCTGACGGGAAAAAGCCAGCAATTGCCGCACCAGATTGGCGGCGCGATTGGCATTCTGTTTGACTTGCATGATATCGGGAAAGGTCTCGTCACCGGGCCGGGCACGCAGCAGCAATAAGTCGCAATGACCAATCATGGCCGTCAACAAATTGTTGAAATCATGAGCAACGCCGCCCGCCAACTGGCCCACGGCCTGCATCTTTTGCGACTGGGCGAATTGTATTTCCAGATTGCGCTGGGTCGTGGTGTCGATCAAATGCAGCAAAAGGCCCGAAACTTCCCCCTCGGCATCGGTCATGGAGGACGCGTAAAGCTCCATCGACCGCTGTTTCGGGCCGCTGAACAAGGCAACCTCCAAAGGCCCGTCCGACGGATCGTCTTCCCAGGCGGCTTGCAAATACTTGGCCACCGGTTCCCGGTCTTCCTCCCGAACGAAGTCGTACAGGGAACGGTCCACCGCCGCCTCTCCCCTGGGCAGCAAGGCGCCGAAGGTGACATTGGCCTCTTGGACAATGCCGTCCGCATTCAGCTGCAGCACCGCCACGGGAGCGTGCTCGAAGAATTCGCGGAAGCGGCGCTCCGCCGTTTGCAAGGCGCTGCTGCGTTCCCGCTCGCGCGATAGATTGCGCACCACCGACCGGGTCCGTGCTTCCCCCTGGGCGGCGTCACCAACCACCGACTGGGTCACCCAGGCCTGAAACACATCGCCATTCCGGGCTTGAAAGGTAACTTCATGATTTCGGGTCGTGGGACCTTCACCCTCTGTTTCGCCAATCAATTCGCCGCCGTCCCGGTCCGGCAATAAGGTGTCACAGTCCCCCACCACGACGCTGCTCAAGTCGTGACCCGCCGCCAGTTCATCGGGTCGGTAACCCAACCAGCCGGCCAGCGTGTTGTTGGACAAAACGAACCGGCCCGACTGATCGATGGAAAAGAAGCCAACGGGCGCATTATCCAGGAAATCCGTCAGCAAGGCCTGTTCACTATTCAATATTTCACGCAATTCCTGGCGCGCCGTTACCTCCGACAGATACCAGGCCACTTTGTCGGTAGGCTCGCCAATGGGATGGACCCGCAATTCCAAACCATGAACTTCGCCATTCGGCAAGGTCAGGCGAATTTCATCCTGGGCGCTAACACCCGAGAGGGCACTCGCTTGCAGCCGTTGCAGGATTTGCGCCACGGTGCCGTCGTCACCCGAAAGCTCCGTCACCTCCGTGTTCGGCCAATCGGCGCCAAAAAAACCCATCCCCGCGCCGTTCATGAACAGAATTTTGCCGCTCCGGTCGGTGATCATCTGGCCCTCGCTGCTTTCCCCCATCATCTGGGACAAAAGACGAGTCTGGGCGTTGCGGGCATCAGGCATCAAGGTCACCAGCGCCAGGAACACGTTGGCCACCAGGCCCAACGCCACCGCCGCCAATATCGCGCTACTCCAGCCGTCGCTCTGCAAAACCAACACCAGACAGACGATCGCGACCGTCACGGCCAGGCCAACGGCGATCCAGCGAAACAGGCGCAACGGCCGAACCGTCGGCAGAATTGTCCTTTGCTCCGCCCTTTGATTATCGGTAATCGCCGCCATTGTCCCTCTTCGCTTTCCGCTTTGAATTATGGTTAACAACACTACGTCCAAACGGCCCGTGGGCCAACCGTATCTCCGATCCCGCAAGAACATGGGCTTTTTAAACATGCCCGAACTCTTAAAATAAAGAGCAATTGAACCAATCACTTGGGTCGCGACAGCTTGCCC
>JAPYPT010000423.1 GCA_029937535.1 Alphaproteobacteria bacterium | reverse complement strand
GCGGACCCGCACGGTCTCCCGCGGCGGTTTCGGCTCCCGCGCCGCCGGCCGCAGCGCCGGCGGTTAGAGCAACCCGCATTCAATTGGATTCAATTGAATGCGGATAAGTTGCTCTATCTTAAAGGTTTTAGCGCATGGACTCGCGTTCAATAGAACGCGACATGCGCTAATCGGATGGCTTATTTCTGTTGAGCTTTACTTCGAGCCAAACGATGAAAATGCCGGCAATCAGGCCGAACAGATGGCTCTCGAAGGATACGTAGCTCCGCATGGGCACGATGCCCCATATCAACCCGCCATAGAACATTATCGTGATGATGCCGATGGCCAGGGACTTTAGGCTGCGTTGTATGGCGGCGCGGGCCAAAATAGTGCCGAAATAGCCGAACACCAACCCGGAAGCGCCTACATGGTAGGCATCGCGGGCAAAGATCCAGACCAACAGGCCCGATAGCAGCGTGATATTGACCGTAGTTTCCCAAAACACCTTCCGCCCGCCCAACAATGTGAGGCCACCGAGGAAAAGCAGGGGAAGGGTATTGGATAGGGTGTGCCAAATGCCGCCGTGCAGCAGTGGTGCGAGGGGTATGCCGACCAGACCACCAAGACTGCGCGGCAAAATTCCCCATGACGAGAGACCATGGCCAAGAAATATGTTCACGATCTCAACCGCCCAGATCAGGGCGACGAGGATAATGATGGGCCGAAATTTCGTCGCGATCATATGCCAAACAGCCTCGGTTTTACGCCAGCCAATTTTCACCAGCTTATTCCGCCCTTCCGGAAAACGCGAGACGGACATTGGCCCCCGGCAACGGTTGCCCTTACAATTTATCAGGCGGTGATATTCATTTGTTGCAGACTACACGACACACCGTCATCCTCGGGCGTAGCGGAGCGGAGACCCGAGGATCCAGGGCCGCAAACACATGAGTTTGTCGCTCTGGATTGCCGGGTCGAGCCCGGCAATGACGTTAATGAGGTTGTTTGTCGTGTAGTGGCAATTGATTGGGAGGAGGGAAGCCATGTTGATGATCGATGCGCAGGTCCATGCCTACGAACGGGACCACCCTGGGCGCCCCTGGGCCGCGGTCCTCACAGGCCCCGACGAAGTCACCGGCGATGACATGATCGCGGCCATGGATGCGGTTGGCGTACGGGGCGCCTTGCTGGTCTCCGCCTTCACCATGTACCAATACGACGCCAGTTATGCGGTCAGCGCGCAAGCCGCGCATCCGGATCGCTTTGCCGTGATCAAGCCGGTCGATCCCACGGACGCAGCGGTCGGGGGGACCATCGCGGATTGGGCGGCCATGGACGGCACGGTCGCCATTCGGGTTTTCATGAACGAGGGGACCTCCACCGATCCCGACGACCCCGGCATCAACGGCGTTCTTGCCGCCGCCGCCCGCCATGGGCTGCCGGTCAATTTGATGTGTTGGGGCCGTTTGGACCAGGTGGCCGGCTTGGCCGCGAACAATCCGAATACGAGGTTGATCATCGATCATCTCGGATTGCAGCAGCCCTTCGATCCGCCGGCCCCGCCCACGCCCTTCGCCGGCCTCGCGGACGTCCTGAACCTGGCAAAATTCGAAAACGTCGCCATCAAAATCACCGGCGCCTGCACCCTGTCCCACGAAGCCTTCCCCTACAATGACATTTGGGACCCCCTGGGCCGCATCTTCGATGCCTTCGGATTTGCCCGCTGCATGTGGGGCACGGACTGGACCCGGGCGGTCAATCTGTTGACCTACGAGCAGGGCGTTACGCCCTTCCGCCTCACCGACCGCCTCTCGGACGGCGACCGCGCGGATCTGATGGGCGGTACGTTGCAGAAAATCTACAACTGGTCGCCGTCGGAAGGGTGAACGGCATAAATCGGGATAGGGGTCATTCTTCCGGCAACCCGGCTTTGCGCAGGGCATCAAGAAAGGGCTCCACATCCTGCCAAAACGGCGTCTGGCCTATGGTTTTGATCGTATTGCCGGGGTCCAGACGGAGGACCTGTCCGATGTCTTCTCGCGCTTCATCCATGCGCCCCAACACGGCCAATGCCGCCGCGCGCTGGCGATAGAGGCCGGCGAGATCCGGATTGGTCCTGATCGCCTCGTCGGCGCCGCTGACAACCTCGTCATAACGTTCCGCGCCAAAGAGGCCAATATTATAAAGGAGCTGCCATATGCCGGCGCTTGGGTCTCGCGGGCTCAGGCGCAAAGCCTGATCAAGATGCATCCGCGCCGCCGCAAAGTCGCCAAGAATTGCCTGATTTCCGCCCAAGAATCCGTAAGCCATGGCGAAATTGGGATTGATCCGCAAGGCATTTTCATAGGCCCGCGCCGCAGCTTGCATGTCATTTGTTGCGGAGGCCTCGACCAGTCCCGAGACCACATGAGACAAGGCATCATCCGGGTCAATAGAGACCGCCTGGCGGGCAAACGAGGCTGCCTCAATGCGGCTGTTATTTGGATCTTCAAACCAGCGGAACGTGGAGCTGAAAAAAAGTGCAAAGGCGAGCCAGCTATGAGCCTGCGCATTTCGTGGGTCCTGGCGAATGGCGGTCCGCAACAGGGGCCTCGCCTCGGCGAACGCCTGCAGGCGGGCGGCGATGTTGACGCCGTCGCCCAATATATCCTCGCCCTCGATGATGATGTCGCCCAGGTTGACACCGATACGGAAAATGATGCGCCGGTCTTCGTCCACGCCGATAGGCCCGCATGGGCCGGCCCGAGGCGAGGATCAACCTCGATTGCCTGCCGCAGA
>JAPYPT010000113.1 GCA_029937535.1 Alphaproteobacteria bacterium | reverse complement strand
CAGCCATGGGTGCAAAAACCCGATGATGCAAACGTATTCGATACCATACCGACGGACCGAAGCTGGTTGTCGGAAAAGCAGACGTGAAGGCTCTTGGCGTTAAGAAATAACTGCTGATGGTGCGTCAGCCCGGTGTTATCTCCGCCGGCGGGCCCTTGACTTCGTGGGCCTGCAGGGCCGGCAGGACCTCTTTGGCGAAGCGGCGGATTTGTTCGATGAACATATCCTGGGGCATGGCGCCACGGTTCAGGCTGATCTGCACCATGTTGGCGCCGGCGTGTTCCCCGGCCGCGATGATCCGCTCGGTGACCTCGCCGGGCGTGCCCCAGGGCTGATCCTCGGCGCGCCGCGCCACGTCCTCAATGGTCATGTTACGCATAACCTCGCGCGGCATGGAGACGGCGGCCAGGTTTTCCGGGCGGATATAGTCGGTCGATGACTGGCTGACATAGCCGGCCTTGCGCTGGGTCTCGGTGGCGTTGAAGCTGCCGTGACTAAAGAGAGCCCGGTTGAAGTAGAGATCATAGGGTCCCATCTCCTTTACCGCCTGTGCCTTGCTGTCGGCTATATAGGCGGACATGCCGAGGGAGAGGTGGTTGGGGGTGAATGTGTGCCCGGCCTCGGTCAGGCACTTCACATAGTAGGCGATGATATCCTCGCGCAACCCGCCGCCCGCCAGCCCCGGCGTGATGGGGATATTTCTCTTGGCCGCGAATTCGATGGATTCCTTGCTGCCCAGGACCGGCACCCAGATCTCCGGGTGCGGGTCTTGCACCGGCCGGGGCCACAGGGCCACGTCCTTGTAGGACCAGAACTTGCCTTCATAGGAAAAGATATCCTCCGTCCAGGCGCGGGTGACGATGTCGTAAGCCTCCTCGAAGCGGGCGCGGGACTCGGCCAGGGACACGTTGTGGACCTGGTATTCGCGCGGGATGCCACGGGCGAAGCCGGATATGAGCCGGCCGTTGGACAGACAATCCAGCATCGCCAGCTCTTCCGCCAGACGCAATGGCTCGTGCAGGGGCAGCAGGTTGCCGTAGATCAGCAGTTTCAAATTCTTGGTGCGCTGGGCCGCCGCCGAGGCCATCAGGTTGGGCGAATTCATCAAGCCATAGGGCGAGCAATGATGTTCGTTGAAGCCGACCCCGTCATAGCCGAGCTGGTCCATCTCCTCCCAGGCGTCCAGATGTTCGGCGTAGGTGCGCACCGCCACGTCGGCCTTGAAATGTTCTTTCGACAGTGGATAAGGCAGCTCGATCCCGGATCTCAGATGTTCCAGGTTCTCGCCATAGGCCAAAAGGTCAAAAATAAAGACTTTCATGTCATTCCGCCCGGATTGCTGTTTCTGGTTTCGTGTAGTCTAGCCAAATTCTACCGGATTTGTCTCTGTACCTATACAGCGAACATTCGCGTATCATGCGGGCGGCGGTTCGAGGCTTCGGGGGCGTTGGTGGAAACACAGGGCATGCAGCGTAGGTTGTCCGCGATCATGTGCGCGGATGTGGCCGGCTATAGCACCTTGATGGCGGCCGATGACGAGGGCACGTTGCGGCGTCTCAAGGCGCACCGGGACGAATTGATCGAGCCCACGGTTACCCGCCATGGCGGCCGCATCGTCAAGTTGATGGGCGACGGCCTGTTGATGGAATTCCCCTCCGTGGTGGAGGCCGTGCGCGCCGGCATCGAGATCCAACAGCAAGGCGTCCTACGCAACGAAGATACGGCGGACGGCCAGCAAATCGTCTTTCGCATCGGTATCAATCAAGGTGACGTCATCGTCGACGGCGACGACATTTACGGCGACGACGTCAACATCGGGGCGCGGCTCGAGGCCCTGGCGGAACCGGGCGGCATCTGCATTTCCGAGCGGGTGTATGGCGATGTCCGGGGCAAGATCGACATCGAAATCGAGGATCTCGGCGACCAGGAATTAAAGAATATTCCCGAACCGGTGCGGGTCTACCGGATATTGACCCAGGCGGATGACGTGGCGGCGGTCCAGCGCAGGGCTAGAGAAAAGGTCCATCTCCGCTATGCGCTTGCATTTGCCGCGAGCTTGCTTCTCGCCACGCTCGCCGGCGTGGCCTGGTGGCAGTTTGGCGCATTGGAGCCGGATGTGTTGTCCTCGCCCATGTCGGCGAAAGCCTCCATCGCCGTGCTGCCGTTCGCCAATTTGAGTTCGGATGCCGATCAGGAATATTTTGCCGACGGAATTACCAATGACATCATTGCCGATCTGTCGAAATTCCACGACCTTTTCGTGATCGCCTCCAATTCGGTCTTCACCTACAAGGGCAAGGGCGCAAAGGCCAGCGAAGTGGCCCGGAAACTGGCGGTTCGCTACATCCTGGAAGGCAGTGTGCGGAAGCAGGGCGAAAAGGTCCGCATCAAGGCGCAACTGGTTGATGGGACAAATGGTCAGCTTCTGTGGGCGGAGCGCTTTGACCAGAGCGCCACGGATATATTCGAGCTGCAGGACGAGATCACCCGGCGGATCGTGCGGACCCTATCGGTCCAATTGACCGACATCGAGGAACAGCAAGCGTTTGCCAAGCCGACCGATAATCTGGAAGCCTATGAGTATGTCTTGCGCGCCCGTGCGCTGGTGGAGCGGTCCTTGGCGCGTGACAATTACAAGGCGCGGGAACTATTTCGCAAGGCCATTGAACGGGACCCCGATTATGCCGCCGCCATTGCCGGTCTGGGTTGGACCTATTATGAACCGGTCATATGGGGCTGGACGGGATCGCCACAGAAGGGGATGAAACTGGCCCACGATCTGGCCCAAAAATCCCTGGCCCTGGAGCCATCCAATATCGAGGGACGGCTTTTGCTGACTGCCGTGTTCAACATACGGCGCCAATACGACCTTGCGCTTGTCGAGGCGGAGCGGGCCATCGCGCTTAACCCGAACGATTCCAGAAGCTACGCCGAACAGGGCGCGGCGATGGTTTGGGCCGGCCGTACCGATGGCGGGATTCTGTCGTTGGAAACCGCCCTGCGCTTTGATCCGAATATGAAGCCGGTGTATTCCTTGGTTCTTGGCCTAGCCTATTTCCTCGAGGCCCGCTACGACGACGCCACCAGGGTATTGGAAAAGAACGTTGATCGAAGATCCGAAAACGCCTTCGACCATATGGTGCTTGCGGCCACTTACGCCCAAATGGATCGACCCGATATGGCCGCCAGGGCGGCGGCGGCGGTATTGCGGCTGAACCCGTACTTCATGGTCCAGGACTTCGGGCCGCAATTCCGGGACCGGGCAGACGCGGAACGGGTCGCCGTGGGGCTGCGCAAGGCGGGCCTGAAATGAACCGTTTGGTTATTGGATAAACCGGCTCACAAATAGCCGCAAGCGGGCCAGTTGGGGCAATTAAGAACGTTACGCATCCCCCGTCGATTGTTCTCCCAATTATAATCGGACATGAAGACATGGGATTTGGGGGCCTCCCGCCATATTTTGCGGAATTCTATAGCCTTGTTGAGATAAAGCTTGCCGTCCTGGATCGTGAAGGCTTTCGGGTCCACATCCGAAACCTCGCCGGCGGCAATCCCCAGGGCGCAATAGCCGCCGTATTGTGGGCTATAGCGGTCCGGATTGGCGGCGAACAGATCGCGGTTGGTGGCGGAGGTGAATTGCCACAGGGCATCCCGCCAGTCGTGCTGAAACTCGGCGTCGCCCTTCATCGCCTTGTTTTCGGTGAAATAGGCCACCGTGTCATAGCCATGGATCGCCACATTGTTCTCGGTGACATTCAAGGTCCGATAGGGCTGGTTCGGGCCGGCCTGATAGGCGAACACACCCGCCACCACCGCCACCACGACGGTAACGGACAAATAAACGACCAGCGCGGCACGGGATGTCAGTGTAGATAGCATCGACATAGCCAATCTCCCTTAGAGATGATGGGGATGTTCAAATTGCTACTGATACTTGCGGCGACAGCGTAGGGCGGCGGTGCGGCCAATGCAAGGCGCCCGCAATCAAGCCGCCTCGATATTGCCTTCACGGCCTCCCATGGTTACCCTGGGGTCAAAACAGATAGCCATCCGGCGAATATCTGATGCGAAAAAAGGCCGGCAATCGGCCATGTATCGAGGAAACGGCAGCAACAGATGAATGTATCTTACAAAACAGACCAAAAATCATCGGAAGAACCAGAGCTAGATTTCGACGCCATCGTGATCGGGGCGGGTATGTCGGGCATGTACCTGCTGTACCGTTTACGCGAATTGGGTTTGCGCGTGCGCGTGCTCGAGGCGGGCACCGGCGTCGGCGGCACCTGGTATTGGAACCGCTATCCCGGCGCCCGTTTTGATTCCGAAAGCTATTCCTACGGCTATTCCTTTTCCCAGGAACTGTTGGATGAATGGGATTGGAGCGAGCATTTCGCATCCCAGCCGGAAATTGAACGCTACCTCAAACACGTCGATAAGAAGTTCGATTTGAGCAAGGACATTCAGTTCTCCAGCCGCGTCCAATCGGCCACATATGATGCAGACAACCGCTGTTGGGCCCTGGTTCTGGACGATGGCCGGCAGTACCACTCCCGCTTCATGATTACGGCCCTGGGGCCGCTGTCCGCGCCGACCATGCCGCGCTTCGAGGGGATTGAGGAATTCGGGGGCCAATCTTTCCATACCGGGCTTTGGCCAAAGGAGGAAATCAATTTCGCGGGCAAGCGGGTCGCGGTCATCGGCACCGGCGCCAGCGGGGTTCAGACCATTCAGGAAGTGGCCAAGACGGCCGGAGAGCTTACCGTTTTCCAACGCCGGCCCAACTGGTGCACGCCCCTGAACAACCGAAAGATCGGCAAGGAGGAGATGGATACGATCCGGGCCGGCTATCCGGAATTGTTCCAGCGCTGCCGCGAGACGGCGGCCTGCTTCGTCCACAACATCGACCCCCGCGGCACCTTCGAAGTGACGGACGAGGTGCGCGATGCCTTTTGGGAGAAGCAATATGCCGGCCAGGGCTTTGGCATCTGGCAGGGCAATTTCCGGGATATCCTGACCGACCCGGAGGCGAACAAACTGATATCCGACTTCGTGGCCGACAAAATCCGTGGGCGGGTCAATGACCCCGAGACCGCCGAACTACTGATCCCGACGGATCATGGCTTCGGCACGCGCCGGGTACCCCAGGAAACCCACTATTTCGAGGTTTATAACCAGCCGAACGTGAACCTGATCTCCATGCTGGAGACACCGATCGAGCGCATTACCGCCGCCGGCATCAAGACCAGCGCGGCCGAATATGAATTCGATATCATCATTTACGCCACCGGTTTCGACGCCGTCATGGGCAGTTTCGACCGTATTGATATCCAGGGCGTGGACGGCCAAAAGCTGACGGAGACCTGGAAAGCCGGGCCGACGACTTTTGTCGGCGTCATGGTCGAAAATTTCCCCAACATGTTCATGGTGATGGGGCCGCACGCCGCGCTCGGCAACAATCCCCGCAGCATCGAATACAATGTGGAATGGGTGCGGGATCTGATTGCCGAGATGGCCGGGCGGGATTTGACCCTCGCCGCCGCCCGTCCCGAGGCTGTTGAACAATGGACCGATTTCGTCAAGCTAAAGGCCGAGGGCCTGCTGGCCAATGAGATCGATTCGTGGATGACCGGCGTGAATATGAACGTGGAAGGCAGGCAAACCCGATCCATCGTCCGCTACAGCGGCACCGCGCCCGAATACCGCGCCTGGTGCGACGAGGTCGCGGCCAAGGGGTACCAGGAACTTAACCTCACGTAGACGCATCGTGGGTAAGCGGTTCCGGGTTTCCCGCCCAGGCGTATTTGTTTAATTCGATACCACGCCGCCCTCGGTGGCTTCCAGGTCGAAGGCGGCGGCCATGAGGGCCTTGGTGTAGTCGGTTTGCGGGTCGTCAAAAATCTGATCGGCCTTGCCCTGCTCCATGACCTTGCCGTCGCGCAGGACGATGACCTCGTCGGCCAGGGCGCGGACCACCTTTAGATCATGGCTGATAAACAGATAGGCCAGGCGGTGGCGTTGTTGCAGATCGCGCAGCAGATCGACAATTTGCGCCTGCACCGAGACGTCCAGGGCCGAGGTCGGCTCGTCCAGAACGACGAAACGCGGTTGCAGGACCATGGCGCGGGCAATGGCCACGCGCTGGCGCTGGCCGCCGGAAAATTCATGGGGGAAACGGTCCATGGCGGCGGGTTCAAGCCCGACTTCTTCCAGGGTGCGGGCGATCAGCGCGCGGCGGGCGTCATGGTCGCCACCCTCGCCATGCACCAACAGGCCCTCCTCGACGATCTGGGCGATGGACATGCGGGGGCTGAGGGAGGAGTAGGGATCCTGGAAAACCACCTGCATCTGCCGGCGCAGGGGGCGCAGAACCTTGCCACCCAGGCCGTCGATACTCTGGCCCTGGAACCGGATCTGGCCCTGGCTGGAGATCAGCCGCAACAAGGCCAGCCCCAACGTGGTCTTGCCCGAACCGCTTTCGCCCACCACGCCGACCGTGTGGCCTTCGCGCACCTCCAGGCTGATATCGTCCACCGCGCGCACATGATCCACCGTGCGGCGGAAGACCCCCGCCTTGATGGGGAACCAGACGCGCAGGTTTTCCGCCGTCATCACCATTCTGGCGTCATCGGGGGCGGGCGCCGGCTTGCCCTTGGGCTCGGCCGCCAGCAGGTGCTTGGTATAGTCATGTTGCGGGTTGGCGAAGATGTCGTGGGTCAGGGCGTGCTCGACAATTTCACCCCCCGTCATGACCAGGACCCGGTCGGCCATGTGCCGGACCACGCCCAGATCATGGGTAATCAGGATCATGGCCATGCCCAACTTGGCCTGCAGCTCCTTCAGCAGGGCCAGGATTTGCGCCTGAATGGTGACGTCCAGGGCGGTGGTGGGTTCGTCCGCGATCAGGATCTCGGGCTCATTGGCGAGCGCCATGGCGATCATGACCCGCTGGCGCTGGCCACCCGATAGCTGATGGGGGTAGGCGTTCAAGCGACGTTCCGGATCGGGAATTCCCACCAGGTGCAATAATTCGATGATCCGGGCGCGGGCCTGCCTCGGGCTCATGTTCTTATGCAGGGACAAAACCTCGCCGACCTGGCGCTCAACCACATGCAGGGGGTTCAGGGCCGTCATGGGCTCCTGGAAAATCATCGAAATATTATTGCCCCGGGCATTGTGCAGGGTCGCCTCGTCGGCGCCCATCAATTCCTGGCCGCGATAGAGGATCGAGCCGGAGGGGTGGCTGGCCGACGGATAGGGCAGCAGTTGCAATATGGACAGCGCCGTGACGGATTTGCCCGAGCCGCTTTCACCGACGATAGCCAGGGTTTCGCCGGGGCTTAGATCAAACGAGATTTTTTTGACCGCATGGGCCTGACCGCCTTCGATCTGAAAATCAACCGAGAGGTCCCTGACTTCGAGGATCGGCGCGGTCATGCGGTTTTCTCCGCCACGACGGGGCCGGCGGCAACGCCCTTGCGGGGATCGAAAGCATCGCGCACGGCCTCGAAAATAAAGATCAGCAGGGTCAGCATGATCGACAGCATGACAAAGGCGGTGATGCCCAGCCAGGGCGCCTGCAGGTTGGCCTTGCCCTGTTGCAGCATCTCGCCCAGGGAGGGTGAGCCGGGCGGCAGGCCGAAACCAAGAAAATCCAGGGCCGTCAATGTGGTGATCGAACCCGACAGGATAAACGGCAGGAAGGTCAGGGAGGCGACCATGGCGTTGGGCAGCACATGGCGGAACATGATCATGGCGTCCGAAAGACCCAAGGCCCGCGCGGCGCGCACATAATCGAAGTTCCGGGCGCGCAGAAATTCGGCGCGCACCACGCCCACCAGGCTCATCCAGGAAAATATCAACATGATGCCCAGCAGCCACCAGAAATTCGGCTCCACGAAACTGGCCAGGATGATCAGCAGATACAACGTCGGCAAACCGGACCAGACCTCGATGAAGCGCTGAAACAAAAGATCGGTCCAGCCGCCGAAATAGCCCTGCACGGCGCCCGCCATGACCCCGACAATGGACGAAACAACGGTCAGTACCAGGCCGAACAACACCGATATGCGGAAGCCGTAGATCAGCCGCGCCACCACGTCGCGGCCCTGATCGTCCGTGCCCAGCCAATTCTCGCCCGATGGCGGGGCCGGCGCCGGTACGGGCAGGTCATAATTGATAGTGCGGTAGCTGTAGCGGACAATCGGCCAGACCGTCCAGCCGCCGGCCTCGGCTATCAGTTCGGCGACAAATGGGTCGCGGTAGTCAGCCTCGGTCTCGAATTCGCCGCCAAACGCGGTTTCGGGATAGGTTAAGAAAACAGGGGCGTACATTTCGCCCTTGAAACCGATCAACAGAGGTTTGTCGTTGGCAATGAACTCGGCGAACAGGGCCAGGAAGAACAGGCCGAGGAAGATCCAAAAGGACCAATAGCCCCGCTTGTTGGCCCGGAAATTGCGCAGACGGCGCCGGGTCAGGGGCGTCATGGGCCGGCCAAGAAATTTCTCCTCCCCCGCCATGCCCTAAACCTCGCGGCTTTCAAAGTCGATGCGCGGGTCGATGATCATGTACATCAGATCGCCCATCAGGTTCAAAATCAGGCCCATGAGAGTGAAAACATAGAGCGTGCCCATGACGACCGGGTAATCCCGGTTCAAGGCCGCCTCGAAGCCCAGCAGCCCCAAACCATCGAGAGAGAAAATCACCTCGATCAACAGCGAGCCCGTGAACAGCACGCCGATGAAGGCGGAGGGGAAGCCCGCGACGACGATCAGCATGGCGTTGCGGAAAACGTGGCCGTACAGCACCTGCTGTTCGCCCAGGCCCTTGGCCCGCGCGGTGACGACGTAGTGTTTATTGATCTCGTCCAGAAAGGAATTCTTGGTCAGCATGGTCAGGGTGGCGAAACCGCCGATGGCCATGGCGGTAATGGGCAGCGCCATGTGCCAGAAATAATCCGCGATGCGGGCCGGCCAGCTCATCTCATCCCAGCCTTCCGAGGTCAGGCCGCGCAGGGGGAAGACGTCCCAGAAGGAGCCGCCCGCGAACAGCACGATCAACAGCACGGCGAACAAAAAACCCGGAATGGCGTAGCCGACAATAATGACGGTCGAGGTCCAAATATCGAAACGGCTGCCGTCGCGCACTGCCTTGGCGATGCCCAGGGGGATGCAGATCAGATAGGTCAGCAGGGTGGTCCATATGCCCAGCGAGATGGAGACCGGCATTTTGTCGATCACCAATCCGATCACCGACTCGTCTCGGAAAAAGCTTTCGCCGAAATCAAACCGCATGTAGTTCCAGACCAGCAGGGCAAAACGTTCATGGGCCGGTTTGTCCAAACCGAATTGCCGCTCCAGATCCCTGATCAGTTCCGGGTCCAGGCCCCGGGCGCCACGGTATTTGGAACTCATGGCGGCGTCCGCGCCTTGACTGGCGGCCTGCTGCTCCCGGCTCACCTCGGCCCCGCCGCCGCCCGAGATCCTGGAGGTAGCCTCCACCGCCGTGCCGGTCAATTGCGCGATAATCTGTTCCACCGGTCCGCCGGGCAGGAACTGCAAGACGACAAAGTTCAGCAGCATGATGCCAAACAGGGTGGGGATCATCAGCAGCAGACGGCGGATGATGTAGGCGATCATGATTTATTCACGGCCCAGTTTGGCTGCCTTGGCCGGGTCCCACCACCAGGTATCGAGGATACCGCGGGCATACTTCGGTTTGATGGCCGGGCGCCCAAACAGGTCCCAGTACGCGATGGTGTGCGAGGCCTTGAACCATTGCGGCACCAGATTGTGGGTCCACATGATGACCCGGTCCAGGGCATGGGTGGCGTGGCGCAATTCATCCCGGCTTTTCGCCGCGATGATTTTCTCGATCAGGGCATCGACGGCGGCGCTTTTCAGACCGGTGTAATTGCGGCCTCCCGTCATATCGGCGGTCTTGGAATTCCAAGCATTGCGCAGGCTCAACCCCGGCGTCAGGGAGGAGGAATTGCGGAACGTGGCGATATCGTAATCGAATTCCTGCAGGCGGCGTTGGTATTGCGCCGGCTCCACCAGCCGGAATTTCGCGGCGATGCCCAGTTTTTCCAGATTGCGCACATAGGGCATGATAATGCGTTCGAACAACTTGCTGTAAGAGATGAACTCAATCTTGAAGCCTTCGCCCTTGCCGTTGACCAATTTGCCGTCCTTAACCAGCCAGCCGGCCTGTTTCAATAGTTTCTTGGCGGCGCGCAGCTCGGCCCGGATAATGCCCGAACCATTGGTCTTCGGCGCCCGGTAGACGGGGCCGAAGACCTCCCCCGGCAGCTCCTTGCGCCAGGGCTCCAGCAACGCCAATTCGGCGCCCTGGGGCGCTCCCTTGGCTTCCATATCGGAGTTTTGGAAGATGCTGTAGGTGCGCCGGTAGAGGCTGTAAAACAGGTTCTTGTTGGTCCATTCGAAATCGAACACCAGGCCGATGGCCCGGCGCACCCGGCGATCGGCGAACTTGGCCTTGCGCGTATTCAGGAAAAACGCCTGGAAACCTGACGGGTTATGATCGGGCAGGACTTCCTTGATCAGGCGGCCCTCCTTGACCGCCGGGATATTGTCATACTTGGTGGCCCAGTTGCGGGAGGTGAAATCCTCGCGAAAATCGATCTTGCCGGCGAACAGGGATTGCAGGGCGATATCCCGGTCCCTGTAATAGTCCCAGGTCATGCGCCGAAAATTGTTGCGCCCTTTGTATACCGCCAGATCCTTGCCCCAATGATTTTCCACCAGGGCGTAGGTGATGGAACGGCCCGGATCAACCTTTTCAACCCTATAGGGCCCGCTGCCCAGGGGCGGTGTCATGGTGGTCTTGGTGAAATCATGCTCCGAATACCAGGCCTTGGAAATGACCGGCATGCCGGCGACCGTGGCGGGCAGGTCGCGGGTCAAAACACCCTTGGCGAAATTGAAGCGGATCTTGCGGGGCCCCAGAATATCCGTCCCGGTGACATCCTTGAACAAAATGCGAAACGCGGGATGGCCCTTGGCCTTCAAGGTATCGAATGAGTAGGCAACGTCGGCGGCGGTGATCTCGCTGCCGTCATGCCAGCGCGCTGCGGCCCGCAGGGTAAAGGTTATGGCTTGGCGGTCATCGGGGATTTCCACGCCGCCGGCGATCAGTCCATAAAAGCTGTCCTCTTCATCCCCCGACCCGGTCATCAGGGTTTCAAAGGTCAGCAAGCGGCCATCGACGCCAAAGGGATTGCTGCCCGCGGCCCATCGTCCCTTGAGAATAAAGGGGTTCAGGCTGTCGAAGTTGCCGTTGTACCACAGGCGCAGGCGGCCGCCCTTGGGGGCGTCGGGATTGACGTAGTCGAAATGTTTGAAATCGGCGCCGTATTTCAGGCTGCCCAGTACCGCGAAACCATGTTGCGGCTTGGCCGACACGTCGCCCGGCCAAAATACTTGCCAGGAGAGCAGAAAAACCAGAATGAGGCCGATGCGAATCATAGGCCAATGATAGCAGATCGCTTTCACTTCCGCCCCTTCAGTGCGGCCCCCAGTGAGTTAACCTTGCCCGCATCGACCCACCAGGTGTCGAGGAAGCCAAGGCCGTATTTGGGTTTTATCCCCGGCCGGGCAAAGCGGTTCCAATAGGCGATGCGGTAGCTGTTGATATGCCAATTGGGAATGACGAAATGGTTCCACAAAAGCACCCGGTCCAGGGCGCGGGTGGCGGCGACCAGTTCGGCCCGGCTGCCGGCGAAAATGATATGATCGATCAGCTTGTCGATGGCCGGGTCCTTGATACCGATATAGTTGCGGCTGCCGGGCCGGTCGGCGGCGGCGGAGCCCCAGAAATCCCGCTGTTCATTGCCCGGCGAGAGGGACTGGCCCCAACCGCCCACGATCATGTCATAATCAAAATCCCGCAGGCGGTTGATATATTGCGAGGTATCGACGACCCGGATATCAACCTTTACCCCAAGGCGCTCCATGGCCCGCTGCATGGGCGCGACAATCCGTGTGAAGCCTTGATTGACCAGCAGGATTTCAATGGCCATGGGTTTGCCGGTCTGGCCGTTGACCAACTTGCCATCCTTCACGGACCAGCCGGCCGCCGCCAGCAGTTTATTGGCTTGCCGCAACTGGGTCCTGGATTTGCCCGAGCCATTGGTCTTCGGCAGTTTGAATTCCTGGCTGAAAACTTGGCCGGGGATCTGACCTTTCAAGGGTTCCAGGAATTTTAGATCCCCCGCGCTGACCAGGCCGGACGAAGCCAGTTCCGAGTTGGAAAAAAAGCTTTGTGTCCGGGTGTATTGGCTGAAAAACAGGTTCTTGTTGGTCCATTCGAAATCAAAGGTCAGGGCCAGGGCCTGGCGGACGCGGCGGTCCCGGAACTTTGACCGGCGGATATTGAAGGCGAAGGATTGCATGCCCGTGGGGCTGTTGTTGACCAGGGTTTCCTTGATCACATGGCCCTTCACGATGGCGGGGAATTTGTACTGGGTGGCCCAAACCTTGGCGGTATTTTCCTGCCTGAAATCAAAGGCATTGGCCTTGAAGGCCTCCAGGGCGACGGTACTGTCGCGGTAATATTCAAAGCGCAGGGTTTTGAAATTGTACCGGCCCTTGTTTACGCCAAGCTCCCGGCCCCAATAGTCGGCCACGCGCTCATAGGTAATACTGCGCCCCGGATCGACCTTGGCGATGCGGTAGGGACCGCTGCCCAGGGGCGGCTCCAGGGTGGTGGCGGAAAAGTCCCGGTCCTGCCAGTAATGTTTGGGCAGCACCGGCAATTGGCCGATGATCAGGGGCAATTCGCGGTTCTTCCGTCCCTTAAAGACGAATTTGACCTGATGCGGGGATATCGCTTCCGCCCGCTCCACATTGGCATAATAAAAGCGGTAAAAGGGCGCGCCCTTGGCCTTGAGGGTATCTAGGCTGAAGACCACATCCGCCGCCGTGATGGGGTTGCCGTCGTGCCACCGGGCCTGGGTGCGCAGGTTGAAGGTCACCGAGGACAGATCATCCGCGACCACGACGCTTTCCACCAACAGGCCGTATTCCGCGAAGGCCTCGTCGCGGGATGATTCCATCAACGAGTCATAGATCAGGCCCAGTCCCGCGGCCGAATTGCCCTTGATGGTGTAGTTGTTGAGGGTATCGAAGGTACCCCGCGCCTCCATGCGCACCAGGCCGCCTTTCGCTGCGTCCGGATTGACATAGTCGAAATGGCCGAAGCCGGCGGGATATTTCAACTCCCCAAACATCGACATGCCATGCCGCCCCGCCTCCGCCGCGCCCGCCCCCGAATTTTGGGCCGGCAGGCAAAGAAACAGCAATCCGACAACTAGCAGAACAGCGCGCATGGGAGCATCTCCAGGCGTTATTGATGTTGGCTGAAACGATGGCGGTTCAGTGCGGCGATATCAAGGCCTTAGGTCTTGGTTGTGTTCAGATTTTCGTGGGGTGTTTCTTCATGAGTCCTCAATATTAATGAAAGTCGGTGCAGTGAAGGAATGCACATGGACCCGTTCGAAGACATTATTCAAGATCGGTATCGAACGGCCCGGCAAGGTCAGGATCGCTTGAATGCCGTGCAAGCCTTGATCGATGAAGGTATCGCGAGCGGTGTTAGCCGGCGGTCATTTGATGAAATCATGACCGATGCCAGAGCACGCGGCAAAATGGATTGCCGGGTCGAGCCCGGCAATGACGAAACAGGAATATAATTGCCTAAAAACTGCTAAAAACGTCATGCCCGGACTTGATCCGGGCATCCAGGGCCAATAGGCAATTTGGCGCCGATTGTGCTGGTCATTCCGGTCTTGGCGCCGCTCGGAACTTAAACCGCACAGCAACGGACTTTGATCCGGGCATCCATCAGCCTCGCAGCACCGCCAGGGCTTTTGCATGTATGGCCGGGTTGGCGGCGGCGATGACGTTTTCGATGGCGGTCTGGCCTTCGAAGCGTAGCGGCTTGCCGTCCCAGTCGGTGACCACGCCGCCGGCGTTTTCGATGATGGGGACCAGAGCGGCGATGTCCCATTCGTTGAGGTTGGTTTCCGTGACCAGATCGATAAAACCCGTGGCCAGCATGGCAAAGGCATAACAGTCCTTGCCCAAGCGGGTCATCCCGGTGGCGGCGGACAGTCGTTCAAAGGCTTTTGCCTGATCGGCCTGGTAGTAGGTCATGGACGTGGTGAACAGCGGCGCCTTCGCCAACTCCGCGTTGCCCGAGGATTTAATGGCCGCGCCGTTCAAGCTTGCTGTGCCGTCCATGGCGCCGACCCAGCGTTCGCCAGTGATGGGTTGATCCATGACACCCAGCACGGGTTTGCCGTTATGGGCCAGGGCGATCAGCGTGCCAAACAGGGGAATGCCGGTGATGAACAGCTTGGTGCCGTCTATGGGGTCCAGGTACCAGTGCCATTCGCCCGCGCCCAGCTTCTCGGGAAATTCCTCGCCCCGGATACCGTGCTCGGGGCATTCCGCCTCGATAAGCACGCGCATGGCGCGCTCCGCCTCCCGGTCGGCGATGGTGACGGGGCTTTCATCGGCCTTGGTTTCGACCGCCACGCCGGCGCGGAAATAGGGCCGAATGATCTCACGGGCGGTATCCGCCAGACGATGGGCCAGCGCCAGATAGCGGCTGGCCTGATCCATTGGTATGTACGCGGCCGGTTTATTCAGCGGGAAGTGCGGGGGGCGAATCGTGGTTTTGCCGCATATAGGCAATCAGATTGGCCCGGTCGGCCGGCTTCTTGATGCCCTTGAAGGCCATTTTCGTACCCGGCATGAAGCCCTTGGGATTGGCCAAAAAGGCATCCAGATCCGCATAACTCCATTCCCCGCCCATGTCCTTCATGGCGGTTGAGTATTTGAATTTGGTGCCGCCAGCCTTGCCCCGGCCCACGATGCCATACAATTGCGGGCCGACCTTGTGCTTGCCGCCCTTGTCGAAGCTGTGGCAGGCCTTGCATTTTTTCGCCGTTTTGGCGCCCTTGCCACCATCAGCCACCGCCAGCAACGATGCCAGGCTGGCGACAGCTGTTTCAGCCTTGGCCTCCGGCTTCGCCGCCGCTGTCTCCACGCCCTCGATTGCGATCGCGGCCTGGGCCGGTGCGACCGGATGGACCAGAAAATTGGCGATTTCGTTGAGCACCATGAGCAACAACGCGGATCCCAGGACGGCACCCAGAATCTTGTTAAAATCAAACATTGTCATGGCAATAACCCCAATCGAGCCTGTGGCGGCGGTGGAACGACTTTCCCAGTTGGACGGCACCTCGTATAACATCGCGGCAAGCCGTTGGCTAGAGTCCGGGACCGGAGCCAAGAGAGGAAGGATCAGCCGTGACGAAACAAGCACTCGTGGTGATCCCGGCGCGCCTGGCCTCGGTCCGGCTGCCGAACAAGCCCTTGGCCGATATCCACGGCGAGGCCATGATCGTGCATGTCTGGCGCCGGGCCCGGGAATCGGACATCGGTCCGGTCGTGGTGGCGGCGGGGGAACAGGAAATCGTCGATGCCGTGGCCGCCGCCGGCGGCCAGGCGGTGCTGACAGATCCGGATCATCCATCAGGCTCCGACCGGGTTTGGGAAGCGGTCCGGCGGTTCGATCCGGACGAAGAATATGACATCATCATCAACCTGCAGGGCGATCTGCCGACCATGGAACCGGGCCAGATCCGCCTGACCAAGGAGCTATTGGATGACGGGGCGGTGGATATCTCCACCCTGGCGGCGGAGATCACCGAGGATTACGAGCGCCGGGAACCCAGTGTGGTGAAGGCCGTGATTTCCCTGGCCCCCGGTGCGCGCCAGGGCCGGGGTTTGTATTTTACCCGCGTGCCGGCGCCTTCGGGCGAGGGTCCGTTGTATCACCACATCGGTATTTATGGTTTCCGCCGCCGGGCCCTGGCTGAATTTGTCGCCCTGCCGCCGGGTCATTTGGAACAGCGCGAGAGATTGGAGCAGCTGCGCGCCCTGGAGGCGGGCATGGTGATCCAGGTGGGCCTCGTTGACAGGGTCCCCTTCGGTGTCGATACTCCCGCCGATCTGGACCGGGC
>JAPYPT010000112.1 GCA_029937535.1 Alphaproteobacteria bacterium | reverse complement strand
GCGTATGCCAGTCGAAATCACCATAGGTTTCGAACAAGGTTTCTTCGACGATGGTGGAGATTGCCTCCTCATCCAGATGCTGAAACATCGGCGTAGCCTGCAAATGGGATGCCAAACTGCGTTCCCGGTACAGCCGGTCAACCTGTTTGCGGAATTCATCGACCCGGCGCCTGATGTCCCGCAGGCCCTGCCAACGAATTTCCAACAGTTCCGAAGGACCATCCGATATTACCGTCGCCGTACGCTGGGTCCGGCCCAGGGCGGCGATCTCACCGAACATATCGCCAGGTCCAATCGTCGCCGAGCGGTGCTCGCTCAATATTGACGGAACATCCTGGAGAAAAATATGAGCCTCCTGATCTCCCTCCGTGCGGCTCGCCGTGCCCTCGTTTTCATCCGCCGAGTAGGAATGTCGCACTTCCGGAAAGACTGGGTTGCGCCACAACTGCGCCAGGGATTGTATGAGGCTTTTCTTGGCGCTGGGCGCGCGGCCCAACATGGTTTCAGGCAGGCCAGGCGGCAGGATCACGCGAACTTGCCCCTTGATCACCAGAAACGCGGAGTTGCCGTAGTCACCCTCACGCACAACAATGTCGCCATCTTGAAATTTGACGATGCGGGTATCGTTGCTGATGATGTCAGCCAGGGAAAGCGTCTCCGGAAAGCGATCCCGGTCCATGTCGCGAAATGGCTCCAACGTGAGAATACGCTCCACTTCGGCATTACCCATCTCTTCCGAGAAGGGAGAATCCCATCGGCGGGGCCGCTGTATCGTGACCGCCTCAACCATGACCCATAGCCATTACTGCATCTCCGCTAACCAATTGCCAGGCCCATTACCGGCGGGCCAAGGGTCGAATTCAGACCGCCCGAGAGGGCGTATTCAAAAGCAACGCGTTCAAGCTCGTGAGAATAGAGCAATGGAACCAAACAGTTCAGCCCCATTGCTCCAACAGTTTAGCCTCCCTTATATTTTTTTGCCGCTGGCAAAACTCTATCCAATGCACCAAACGCGCTGCCATCATAATTTTTCGCCAGCGCCTTGGCATGGCCGGCAATCTTGTCAGCGGCGGCGGTCAATTTAGCTTCATTGTTCAGTTTCAGTTTTACCGCCTTGGCCGCCTTATACATGGCATTCAATTCCGGCGCGTCGATCAACTTGGCAATCGCCTTGATCCGCTTTCGGGCTTTCTTTGCCCGCTTCGCCATCTTCACGGCGTATTTGGCTTTTTTGGTGGCCTTGGCGACGCCGCGTAGGGCGTATTCCAGCTCCAGGGCGCGACCGACCAAGTATATCATGCGCAAACGTTCGATTGGCGAAACCTGGTTTTCCTTGGAATACCAGACATTGTGCCGAACCTCGCCTTGGCTCCAAGCCACCAGCTCAATCTTGCTGCCGGCTGGATGCTTGCCGACATTGACCAGTTTCTCATTTGGCACCAAGTGGCAACTATAGCAGTTTTCCGCAACTTTGTAGAGTGAGCTCGGCCGGATCATGCCGGCGGCTTCCGACTTGGCAAAACGTTCAACTCGATGAGCGGCCGGCTCATTTTCGGCCTTCACGCCCTTGCCGCCAAAATCACTGTGAACCTTGATCCAATCGCGGCCCGCACCATGGCAGGATTCACAGCTAATACCAGCAATCGGTTTAGTCTTACCCTTCACGATCGCCGACGTAAAATGACAGGACAAGCAGTCGCTGCCAGCCTTAATCCGTTTAATGCCCATTTTGTCGGCGACGGCGCGGGCTTCTTTTTTCCGCGGCAGAGCTTTGTAGGTTGAGAAGTGATGGCTCCCCTTCCAGGCGGTGATGGAAGATTTGTGGCATTCGCCGCAAGCGTCCGGGCCCATGACCTTGGCCGGATCCAAGTGCAGTTGCTGGGCCAGGGAAACAGCGGAACCAAAAACAAGGGCGCCGAGCAAGGCCAGTCCCATCACAATTGGGCGTATTTTCATGATCTTAAGAGTTCCCCACATAATATTCACCAACCTCTCCCTGTTCTCAGCTCCCCTGTTGCGATCAGACCCTGATATTTTTTTCAGGCGTCCAGGACCAAATCCGTCTTTGGCACGGATATACATGCCAGACACGAGCCCGATTCAGGTAACGAACCCGGCTCCTCCACATAATTGACCTCTCCCGTCTTCACGGCGGTAATACAGGTACCGCAGCCGCCCGCCCGGCAACCTGAATCCAGTTCCACGCCATTGGCTTCGGCCAATTCAAGAATGGAATCGTAACTGCCATCCCAAGTGATTCTCTTGTTGGAGCGCGCGAAGGTCACCAGCTGACCGGTCACGGCGGCCGCGGCCGCGGCCGCGGCCTCCGCCGGCGCTTTTTTCTGCACGCTGGCGGGCCCGAACGCCTCCAGATTGACATCTTCGTCGGGGACGCCCCATTCCCGCAGACCCGTCGTTAGGGACTCCATCATCGGCGGCGGTCCACACATATAGAACTCAAAATTGTTCGAGGGCAGCACCTCTTTGAACAAATCAACACTGACCCTGCTCGCGTGATGAAAGCCCTCGCCCACCACGTCATCATCCTTTGGATTGCTATAACAGATCCGAAGTTGGACGTTTTCGTGTTCGGCCTCCAGCGCTTCCAGGTGTTCGCGCATGATATATTCATCACCATTCCGGACGCCGTAGAAAAACCAGACTTCTCTTTGCGAGCCCGATTCACAGATCGCATTCAGCATGGACACCATGGGCGTTAGGCCGACACCACCGCCAATCAGGACCACCGGACGATGCTTGGACAGATCCAGGAAAAATTTTCCTGTCGGCGCCTTCACATCGACAATGTCGCCAGCCTGCAAATTATTGTGGAAATAATTCGATGACAAACCGGGCGGCGCGTCGGGCTCTCTCGGCGGCGGGCCTTGGCGTTTGATGCTAACCCGATAATAGTCCGTTTGAAACGGACTGTCGGAAAGGGAATAGCATCGCACCAACGGTTTTTCGCGATCAGGCAAACGCAGATTGAAGGTCAGATATTGTCCGGGCGAAAACGGCGGCAAGGCCTTGCCATCGTGGGGCACCAGGTAAAACGAGCAAATATCGCCGCCTTCCTGAATTTTATCACGGATACGGAATTTCCGGACCCCGGACCATGTCGAGTTGGTTTTTGCCTGCTCAATTTCCCGGTGCAGGGTTTCCGAATTCACCCGGCGCAGCAGAAGTTCGTTCGCCAATCCCTGCTGTACCCGAGCCAAAGCCGCGCCGCGCCATGTGCCGTAAAGCAATACGGTCAACTGGGCAAAGGCGATCAGAAGGATCAATCCACCGATGACTTCTATGGTCCCCGCGCCGATCATATCTTCCAACGCCCCCTATTACTCTTGTTCTTGGCGATAACTGTATCGAAAAAAAATAATGAATTGCTATCTTTTTGTTCGCGCGCCGCCAGCTTAGTCACCATCTTCCCGCGCCAGTGCCCATGCGGCAAGCGGAAAAGGTCGACTTTCTCACAATTCAAGGCATTGAACCCCGATGATAAGGTAGCCCGCTTCAATTGCAACGAACATATTCGCCTAGCGGACAGACTTCGGGAGAGCTTTGTTAGATCCCCTAAGTCGCCAGTGCGGCGGTGAGCAGACAGCCAAATTCGGCCAACAACTGCACCGCGCCGAGAACATCGCCCGTTTGCCCGCCCAGCCGTCGGCGCGCCACCGCGGCCAGCAGTGCGGCAATGGCGACCGCCGCCAACAGACACAGCAATCCAACCGTGAAACCAAGGGCCGGAAAGGCAATCAACGCCGTGGCCAACAGGGCGGCGATGACCGTCCGAAGACTTGGCCGCCCCGCCCCCGCGCTCAAGCCATCGTTGCGGGCGGGGGGCAAAAAGTGCATGACAACGACCATGGCCGTCCGCGACGCGGCCGCCGCGACCAGCAGCGCCAGACCGGCCGGCGCGGGCGCCGCCAATGCTGCAAGTACGCCAATCCGGCCGGCGAACAGCAAGATCAGGGCGACAATTGCAAAATTACCCGCCTGGCTGTCATGCATGATGGCCAGCCTGCGCTCTCGATTCGGCCCCCCCATGGCATCGGCGAAATCGCCCAGGCCATCTTCATGCAGCCCCCCCGTGATAAGAACCAGAGAGGCCACGCATAAAGTCGCGGCAAGCCAGGCGTCGCAGCCCAGCCATGCCGCCAGGGCATAAACCATCGCCCCGGCCGCACCCACCAGAACGCCAATTATTGGAAAACACCATGCCGCATGGGCCAGCCCGCCGGGACGATAATCATGCCGGGCGCCAATGGGCAATATGGTCAGAAAGGCTCCGGCCGTCCGCAGATCAGCCAGCAGGCGTTCGCTGTTTTCTTGCTGTGTCAATTGCCGACGATGCGCATGGCTTCGGCACGGTCGAGGCCGACCGCCTCGCCGGCCGCCAATATTTCCTCGAACGTCGTGTCGTCCATGGGTACGCCCGCGGCAAGCCGCTCGGCCATGGTTTTCCTCTCGGGCTCGCCGGGGACCATGACTTCATCAACACCGGGCGCGGGCGGCGAGGCCTTCACCCAGGCCGTGAATTTCTCGATTTCATCGTCAAACGCCTCCCGGCTGCCGAAGGCGCCGGGGTCAATCAAAACACTCAGCATGTTGTTGATAATCCGGCCGGGCGAGAGGTGCTCCGGGCCGAACACCCCCGCGCCGGTGAAAGCGCCGGCCAGGGCCTCGCAAATCACCGCCAGGCCATAGCCCTTGTGCAAACCCATTGTACGCAGGGCGCCCTTGGGGTCGGCGTACATGACACCGGGATCGTTCGTGGGGTTGCCCTGACTATCAATCAGGGTGCCGGGCAACACCTCCTCGCCTTTATTGTGGGCCACGCGCACCTTACCCATGGCGACAAGGCTGGTCGCCATATCCAGGACAATGGGCGCCGCCCCGCCGCGGGCCGGCAGCGCGGTGCAATAAGGGTTGGTGGTAAAGCGGCCGTCGGAACCGCCAAAGGGCGCCACCACCGGGCTTGACGAAAAAACATTGACGTAATGGATCGAGATAAAGCCCGCCGCCGCGCACATCTCGCCCCATGCCCCGACCCGGCCGATATGGTACGAATTCTTCAGGCCGACCACGGCGACGCCCAATTCCCTGGCCCGCGCGATGGCGAGCTCCATGGCTGTCTTGGCGACGACCTGGCCATAGCCGGCATTGCCGTCCACCAGCAGGAACGAACCCTTGTCATGTTCGATGCTGGCCTGGTTGCCTGGATTTAGTTCGCCCGATTGAATGCCATTAATGTAGGCGGGCACCATGCCGACGCCATGACTGTCATGGCCGAACAAATTAGCCTCGATCAGTTTTTCCGCGACCTGCGCGGCTTCACCCTCGTCCGAGCCGCCCCGTTCAAAAATGGCCTGGGCAAGATTGCGAAGTCGATCGGCTGGTATCTGCATGATGAAAACCTTACATTAATGGAACAGTTGCGCCGGCAGCATATGTCATTTCACGCCATCTTGCAGCGGCTCGATCAAGGCCGGTGCAATCGGGTCGGCCGACTTGGTGAAAGGTTGGGGCAATGGCCGCAAAAAAAGCAGCGAAAAAATCAGCAAGCAAGTCCGCGAAGGCCGCGATTGAACCCGAGGTGCGGGTTGTACAGGCCGCGATGGGGCTGGCGGCGGTGCAAGGCTGGCGCGATACCACCATGGCCGACATCGCCGATGCAGCGGGTCTGAACCTTGCCGACATCCACAGCTTGTTCGGCTCCAAGATCGCCATTCTGGCCGGACTTTCACGTTTGGCCGACGACGCGGTCCTGCGCGGCAGCGATGGCGACATGGCCGCCGAACCGGTCCGCGACCGTCTGTTCGACGTCATCATGCGCCACTTGGACGCGCTTGCGCCCTACAAGGACGGCATCGCCGCGGTGGCGCGGGATGTCTCGCGAGATCCCGGCGCCATGGCCTGCCTGGCCGCCGGACCCGGCCGCCGATCGTTGCGATGGATGCTCGAGGCGGCCCGCATTCAGCCCTGGAGCCTGGGTGCCGGGCTGCAACTGAAAGGCCTTGGCCTGGTGTATTTGACGGTCCTGCGTGTCTGGCTGGACGATGACGGAGACGACCTGGCGAAAACCATGGCGGCTCTCGACAAGGCCTTGGGCCGGGTGGAAAGCCTGATGGAGATAATCCAGCGGGGTCCCCGCCGTTTCCGCCGGCGTCAAGACGAAGAAGAAACAGCGGAAGCAGTTGAATGAAGCAGGTGAGTAATGTCCGAGATCGGTTTTGACGATTTTCTGAAAGTCGATATCCGCGTTGGCACCATTATCCGGGCCGAGCCTTATCCGGAGGCGCGCAACCCCTCCTTCAAACTGTATGTGGACTTTGGGCCGGAGATTGGCGAACGCAAGACCGCCGCCCAAGTTACCGTGCATTACACGCTGGAGGAGCTGGTCGGCAAACAAGTCGCCGCCGTGATCAATTTTCCGGCCAAGCAGATCGGCAAATTCATGTCGGAGATCCTGGTCCTCGGCTTCCCCGATGACGATGGCGGCGTGGTTTTGATCGAACCCAACCGCAAGGTCGCCAACGGCGGCCGGCTATTTTAAGTTTCCGCCATGCTGATCATGTTCGGCGGGCCATCACGGCGCGTCACTATGAGCCTTGAGACAGAGACCGCATCGTTATCGATACCGCGCGCGTGGCCCTTGAAAATTGCCTCAACGACCTAGTTTTAATGTTGCGCGGTGATTATGCCGAATGTATCTAAATCGTTTCAATTCTTGGACGTTTTCGATCTAGTATGTGGTCCAAGAGTAAGTACGCTGAGAGAATGAATTTCGACTGGTTGGAGATCCATCAATTCTCCGATGATTACAGATAGGGAGAGAGACAATGAAAAAACTACTCGTCGCGACGGCAATAGCCGCTCTTATGAGCACGGCGGTCAATGCCGAAACCATCAAATTGGGTGTCATTTTGGGCTACACCGGCCCCATTGAATCCCTGACCCCGGATATGGCCGCGGGCGCTGAATTGGCCATCAAGGAAGTCTCCATGTCCGGCGCCCTGTTGGGCGGCAGCAAGGTCATGGCCATACGCGGCGATACCACCTGCACGGACAGCGCCGCCGCCACGGCGGCGACCGAACGTCTGGTCACCGCCGACAAGATCAACGCCATCGTGGGCGGTGATTGTTCCGGCGTCACCACGGCCATGTTGCAGAACGTGGCCCTGGCCAACGGCATCGTCATGGTCTCTCCCTCCGCCACGTCGCCGGCCCTGTCCACCATCAAGGACAATGGCCTGTTCTTCCGCACAGCGCCGTCCGATGCGCGTCAGGGTCAGGTTCTGACCGCGATCCTGAAGGAAAAGGGCGTCAAATCAGCGGCCCTGACCTACACCAACAACGACTATGGCAAGGGTCTGGCCAATTCCATCAAGACCAACTTCGAAAAAGCCGGCGGCAAAATCACCATTTCCGCCGCCCATGAAGATGGCAAGGGCGACTACACGGCGGAAGTTGGCGCCTTGGCCGCGGCCGGTGGCGATGTGTTGATCGTGGCCGGTTATTTGGACCAAGGCGGCAAGGGCATCATTCAGGCCGCCCTTGATACCGGCGCCTTTGATACCTTCGTGCTGCCCGACGGCATGATCGGCGACAGCCTTCCCATGGCCATCGGCTCGGACCTGAACGGCTCCTACGGGACCGTTCCCGGCACCGACAGCCCGGGTGCTGCGAAGTTCGGCGACATGGCCAAGGCGGCCGGTTTCAAGGCTGGCCCGTTCAGTTCTGAATCCTATGACGCCGCGGCGCTGATCATGCTGGCCATGCAGGCGGCCGGCTCCTCACAGTCCAAGATGTTCAAGGACAAGATCATGGGCGTGGCCAATGCGCCGGGCACCAAAATCTATCCAGGCGAACTGGCCAAGGGCTTGAAGATCCTCAAGGACGGCGGCGAAATTGACTATGTGGGCGCCTCCGCCGTGGAACTGATCGGTGCGGGCGAAAGCGCCGGCAACTATCGGGAAATTCTGGTATCGGGCGGTAAGAACACCACCGCGCGGTTCCGCTAATCCCACGTCAATGTCTAAGACTTGATTTGCGGGGAACGGTCCGGACGGTTGTCCGGGCCGTTCCCTGTCGTTTTCAAATTTCATGATCGAAGTCGATGATCTGCACATGCACTTCGGCGGTATTCACGCCGTGGACGGGGTGTCTTTGTCCATCGAAGGCGGCAGCATAACCGGTCTGATCGGCCCCAACGGCGCCGGCAAGACAACGCTTTTCAACGTTATTGCCGGGGCCTACAAACCCACATCGGGCAGGGTTTATCTGGACGGCGCCGATATTACCGGCCTGCCGCCCCATGAATTGTTCGCCATGGGCATGTTGCGGACATTTCAAATCGCCCACGAATTCAAGACCCTGACAGTGCGCGAAAACCTGATGATGGTGCCGCCTGGGCAGTCCGGCGAAAAATTGCTGGATACCTGGCTGCACCCGGCCCGCGTCCGACAGGAAGAAAAACAGGTCCGCGCCAAGGCAGACGAGGTTATCGAATTTTTACAAATTACCGAGGTCGCCGACGAGTATGCCGGCAACCTGTCGGGTGGACAGAAAAAACTGCTCGAGCTCGGCCGCACCATGATGGTCGACGCAAAAATCGTTTTCCTCGACGAGGTTGGCGCCGGCGTGAACCGGACCCTGCTGAACACCTTGGGCGATGCCATCCTGCGCCTGCAACAGGAGCGCGGCTATACCTTTTGCATGATTGAGCATGACATGGATTTCATCTCGCGCCTGTGCGACCCGGTGATCGTCATGGCGGAGGGGACCTTGCTGGCGCGGGGCAGTATCGAAGAGGTCAAGGCCAACGAACAGGTGATCGAGGCCTATCTGGGCACCGGTCTGAAAAACAAACCGGAGACGCCGGAGACACCGGGGGCCGCACCATGAGTTTCCTCAGCGGTGACAATATGACCGGCGGCTACGGTGGCGCCGATATCTTGCACGACTGCACCATCGGCGTGGAGCAGGGTGAAATCGCCGTCATCGTCGGCCCCAACGGCGCCGGCAAGTCCACCGCCATGAAGGCGGTATTCGGCATGTTGGCTATTCGCCAGGGCGCCGTGCATCTGGATGGCGAGGATATCACCAAACTGTCGCCCCAGGACCGGGTCGCCAAGGGCATGAGCTTCGTGCCGCAAAACCAAAACGTCTTTACCTCCCTGTCCGTGGAGGAGAACCTGGAAATGGGCGCCTTCATCCGGCGGGATGATTTCTCCGGCACCATGGAACAGGTGTTCGAACTGTTTCCAATCCTGAAGGAGAAGCGGCGCCAGCCGGCGGGCGAACTTTCGGGCGGCCAGCGTCAACAGGTCGCCGTGGGCCGGGCCCTGATGACCCAGCCGAAGGTTCTGATGCTGGATGAACCTACCGCGGGTGTGTCGCCCATCGTCATGGACGAATTGTTCGACCGTATTATCGAAGTGGCCAAAAGCGGCATCGCCATCCTGATGGTGGAACAGAATGCCCGCCAAGCCCTGAACATCGCCGATAAGGGCTATGTCCTGGTCCAGGGCCGCAACCGTTACACCGACACCGGCGCGGCTTTAATCGCCAACCCGGAAGTCCGCCAAGCGTTCTTGGGCCTTTAGCACGATGGATGATATTTTCAATGCCCTGATCCTGCTGTCCAACTTCGTCATTGTCCCCGGCATGGCCTATGGCAGCCAGTTGGCGATCGGCGCCCTGGGCGTCACCTTGATCTACGGCATCCTGCGCTTTTCGAATTTCGCCCACGGCGATACCATGGCCTTCGGCACCATGGCGACGATCCTGTTGACCTGGGCCTTGCAGGACTGGGGGGTTTCCATCTCCCCCCTGCCCACTGCCTTGCTGGCTCTACCTTTTGGCATCGCCTGTACCGTTGTCCTGCTGCTGCTGACCGATCGATTGGTTTATCGATTTCTCCGCCGGGAAAAGGCGGCGCCGGTGGTCTTCCTGATCGCCTCCGTCGGCGTCATGTTCGTGCTCAACGGTCTGGTGCGTTTCATCATCGGCCCCAACGATCAACGTTTCGCCGACGGCGAGCGCTTCATCATGAAGGCGCGGGAATTCAAACGCATGACCGGTTTGAGCGAGGGCGTGGCGTTCAAGACCTCTCAGGGCCTGACCATTGTAACGGCGGTGATCGTCGTGGCGGCGCTGTTCTGGTTTCTCAACCGCACCCGGGCGGGCAAATCCATGCGGGCCTATTCCGACAATGAGGATCTGGCGCTGTTATCCGGCATCAATCCCGAACGCGTGGTGTTGATCACCTGGACCCTTGCCGCCGCCCTCGCCACCATCGCGGGCGTGCTGTACGGCCTGGATAAAAGCTTCAAGCCGTTCACCTACTTTCAGCTTTTGCTGCCCATCTTCGCCGCCGCCATCGTCGGCGGCTTGGGCAACCCCCTCGGCGCCATCGCGGGCGGTTTCATCATCGCCTTTTCCGAAGTGACGGTGACCTACGCCTACAGGAAGTTTCTGGCCTATAGCATACCGGGCGATTGGGCGCCCGAGGGTCTGGTCCAACTGCTCTCCACGGATTACAAATTCGCGGTGTCGTTCGTCATCCTGGTATTGGTCCTGCTGTTGCGTCCGACGGGCATATTTGGGGGCCGGACCGCGTCATGAACCTGACAAATGGAAATCTGCGCCCGATCCTGATGTTCGCGGCCATGGCCGCCGCCCTCGCCACGGTCGGCGTGGTGCAAAGCTGGTCGCTGTCCCTGGCGATCATGAACCTCTGTCTGATCTCGGCCGTGATGTCATTGGGCGTCAATATCCAATGGGGCTATGCCGGATTGTTCAACGTTGGGGTCATGGGCTTCGCGGCCCTGGGCGGGGTCTGCGGCGTGTTGATTGCCACCCCGCCCGTGATGGCGGCATGGCGGGCGGGCGGCAACGGTATCATCATTGCCCTCTTCATCGCCCTGGCGACCATCCTGGCGGCGATTTTCATCATGAAGCGGATGCCCGACGGGAGGCTGAAAAAACTCACCTTTACGGCCGTCATCGTCGCCGGGTTTTTCCTTGGCCGGGCCGTCTTCGATCCCGCGGTGGAGAGCATCGAGGCGATTGAACCGGCGAAGACCGGGTACTTGGGCGGTTTAGGGCTGCCGATCCTGCTCTCCTGGGTGGTGGGTGGCCTGCTTGCCGCCGCCGTCGCCTGGGTGGTGGGAAAGATTGCCCTGGGCCTGCGGTCCGACTATCTGGCCATCGCCACCCTGGGCATATCCGAGATCATCATCGCGGTCCTGAAGAACGAGGATTGGCTGACCCGGGGCGTCAAGAATGTCTCCGGCCTGCCCCGGCCCGTGCCATACGAGATTGATCTGCAACAGGCGCTCTGGTTCCAGGAGTGGGCCGGTTATCTGGGCGCCACGCCGGTGGAGTTTTCCTCCATCTTCGTCAAACTTTGTTATGCGGGTCTGTTTACAGCCGTTCTGCTGGCCGTGTTGTGGCTGTCGGAACGGGCCTTGAATTCGCCCTGGGGCCGGATGATGCGGGCCATCCGCGACAACGAGGTCTCGGCCGAGGCCATGGGCAAGAATGTCACGGGACGGCATTTGCAGGTTTTCATCCTCGGCTCGGCGGTGATCGGCATAGCGGGCGCCATGCTGACCACCCTGGACGGCCAGTTTATACCCACCTCTTATCAGCCGCTTCGCTTTACCTTCATCATCTGGGTCATGGTCATCGTCGGTGGTTCCGGCAACAACTGGGGCGCCGTGCTAGGCGGCTTCGTGATCTGGTTTTTCTGGATCGAGGCGGAACCAATTGGCCTATGGCTGATGGATGTGCTGACCTCCGGCATGGCCGAGGACAGCGGCCTGCGCAAACATCTGCTGAATAGCGCGGCCCACATGCGCCTGATGACCATGGGCTTGATCCTGCTTTTGGTGTTACGATTTAGCCCCCGTGGATTGATCCCCGAACGTTAGCGGCCCATTATGAATTGGAGTTTGAGATGACCAAAGGCATGGTATGCGCGCCCCAACCGGAGGCGGTGGAAGCCGGCGCCATGGCCCTGAAACGGGGCGGCAACGCCGTCGATGCGGCCATCACCACTGCCCTGGTGCAAACCGTGGTCGATCCCATGATGTGCGGCATCGCCGGGTTCGGCACCATGCAGCTATATCTACCCGACCAGGGTCATCACGGCTTTATCGATTTCCACACCACCGCGGCCAGCAGCGCGACGGAAATCATGTGGGCGGATCAGATCAAATCCCAGGCCCGGGACGGCTTCGGTTTCATTCTGCACAACCGGGCCAACGAGGCCGGTTACGAGGCCATCATGACGCCCGGCAGCCTGAAAGCTTATGGCGAGGCCGTGGCCGAATACGGCACTCTTGATTGGAAGGACATCATCCAACCCGCTATCGACCATGCGGAAGACGGCTTCGTCATCCGCCCTCATGTGGATGAATTCTGGAGCGCGGCGAACGTCATGGGACGGATGTCCGTGGTGGACAAGCTGCACCAATGCCCCACTACCAAGGAGATTTATTGCGACGAGAACGGCGATACCTATCCCGTGGGCGCGCGGGTCAAAAACCCCGGCATGAAGCAAACCCTGGAGCGCATCCGCGACAACGGACCGGAGATATTCTATTCGGGCGAAATCGCCGAGGAAATCGCTTCCGACATGGCCGATAACGGCGGCCGCGTCACCCTGGACGATCTGAAGAACTACAAAACCGTGCGCGCCGAACCGATCTGGGGCGAATACCGGGGCCACAAGGTGTCCTGCGGCCAGCCGCCCGGCGGCGGCGTAATGATCCTGGAGATGCTGAATATTCTGGAGCATTTCGACCTGGGCGCCATGACCCACAACAGCGCCGATTATATCGCCACGGTCGCCGAGGCCATGAAATACGCCACCATCGACAAGGACAACCTGATGGGCGACCCGGCCTTCGATGACGTCCCCGTCAAGACCTTCATCGACCGCCAGCAGGCCGGCCGCTACGCCGACCTGATCCGTTCGGGGGAAAAAGCCAACGTCATTCGCCTGGACGGACCGGAAGAATCCAAGGACACCACCCATGTCACCGTGGTGGACGACAGTGGCAATTGCGTTTCCATGACCCATTCGTTGGGTATGCCGTCTGGCGTCATCAGCCCCGGCATGGGCTTCATGTATAACGGCTGCATGGGCGCCTTCGATCCCCGCCCCGGCATGCCCCACTCCATCGGCCCCGGCAAACGCCGCTTCACCGCCATGTGCCCGACCATTGTCTTCAAGGGCGACGACCCCTACGTCGTGATCGGCGCGCCGGGCGGAACCTTTATCACCATGGGCGTTCTGCAAGCCATACTGAACGTCATGGATTTCGACATGACCATGCTCGAGGCCGTGGCCGCGCCGCGCTTTACCGCCAATTCCAACACCATCGACGTCTCCAACCGCATCCCCCACTTCGTCACCAGGGATTTGGAAGAGCGCGGCTACCCCGTCGTGCGCAACCCCTTCAGCTACGTCTTCGCCGGCGTCCACGGCATCCGCCTGGCGGGCGGCGACCGCGGCCGCCGCTGGGACGGCGGCGCCGATCCGGGGCGGGATGGCATTGCGCTGGAGGTTTAAAGTCGCAGGGAGGGTATATGAGGGTGTTTTAATAGGGGGACTTAGTAATTATATCGTTCACCGGCAGGAAAAACTGTCACGCTATTGGACGATATAATTACTACGTCCCCCTATTAAAACACCCTCAAGCCGGCAGCCTGATGATCGCGCGCAAGCCGCCTTGAGGGGCTTCTTCCAAGACCACGTCGCCACCCTGGTTGCGCACGGTGTCGCGGGTGATGGCGAGGCCGAGGCCGACGCCGCCCGTGCCCTGGTTGCGGGAATTTTCCAGGCGGTAGAACGGGCGGAAGGCGGCTTCGCGTTCAGCTTCGGGAATGCCGGGGCCATCGTCATCGACAATAATTTCGATCACATCGCCGTCCCGCGTGGCGGCCACGGTGCATCGTTCGGCATAGCGCTGGGCGTTGCCTAATAAATTATCCAGGCAGCGTTTCAGGCTAAGGGGGCGCAGGCGGCCCCGTAAATCGCCAATTGCGGCAAAATCCACCACGCCACCCTGGCGGCGGGCATCGGCCACCGCTTCATCCAGCAATGCATTAATGTCCGTCTCAACCGCGCTTTCGCCGGCGGCGCCGCGGGCAAAGGCGAGATAGCCCTCGATCATGCCCTCCATCTCGTCCACGTCCGCCCGCATCTCGGCCGTGGCCGGGACATCGCGCAACATGGCCAGTTCCAGCTTCAGCCGCGTCAAGGGCGTGCGCAGATCGTGGCTGACGCCGGCCAGCATTTCCGTCCGCTGCCGGATATGGCGGTCGATCCGCTCGCGCATGCGCAGGAAGGCCGCGCCCGCCCGCCGCACCTCGACAGCGCCCGACGGTTTGAAATCCGCCACCTCCTGGCCCCGGCCAAAATGATCGGCGGCGTCCGCCAGACGCAATATGGGGCGGACCTGATTGCGCAGAAACAGTATAGCGATGGCCAGCAACAGCAGGGATGAGCCGACGATCCACAGGATCAAAACCTCCAACGTGGCGGAGGTAATACGGTTGTGCGGCACCAATACCCGCAACACACCGCCCTCGAAGGCGACCTGTATCAGATAGTTTTTCTTCTCCGGCCGGTTTTGGATGGTAAAGGCCAGCTCCAAGCCCTCATCGATGGTCCTGATCAACAACGCCTCCAACGGCGCATTGGGTTGCGGCAGCGGACCCGCCTTCAGTTTCTGCTCCGGTTTCAGGGTAAAACTCAAATTCAGCCGCAAATTGGCCGATTGCAGGATATGAAAGCGCGACAGACTATCCTTGTCCCGGGTCAGGGCGCCGGCGACAAAACCGATATCGCCGGCCACGCTGCGGGCCAGGCGCCGGGTGATCTGATCGAGGTGGCGGTCGTAGAACACCACCGCCGCGACAATCTGCAACAACACCACCGGCGCCACGACGATGATAATGGCGCGTCCAAACAGGCTGCTGGGCAGAAACCGCTTCAACATGGCGGCCCGGATGATATCGGTTTCGCGGGATTAATCCAGCCAGAAGACATAACCCTGTCCCCATACGGTGCATAAATGGCGCGGTTCCTTCGGGTCATCTTCAATTTTGCGGCGCAGGCGGGTTATCTGAACATCCACGGCCCGGACATTCCCCGCATCGGATTGGGCCAGCAGATCGGCCCGGCCCACGGTGGTGCCGGGACTGCGGGCGAACAGACGCAGCATCTCCGTCTCGCCGGAGGTCAGGCGGACCACGGCGCCATCGCGCTGCAACTCGCCGCGCTCTATATCAAACCGGCAGGCGCCAAAGGTCACTTCCGATAGGGCTTCCACCTTGGGCCCGCCACGGCGCAAAATTGCCTCGATCCGCAAGACCAGCTCGCGGGGCTCAAACGGTTTTGCCAGGTAGTCATCGGCGCCCACTTCCAAACCCGCGATGCGGTCCGCCGCCTCCCCCATGGCGGTCAACAGCAATATGGGTAGATCCCTGGTGCGGCGGATATCCGCCGTCAGCTCCAGCCCGCTTTCCCCCGGCATCATCAGATCCAGCACCAACAAATCAAAATCCAAGCCCGATAGCGCCGCCCGCGCCTTGGCGGCGGAGGCGGCGGTGGACACGCGAAAGCCGCATTCGCCTAAGTAGCGCTGCAGCAGGTCCCGCAGTCGGTCATCATCATCGACAACCAGAATATGGGCGGCATCATCGCTCATGGCCAATGGCTCAGGACCGCTCCACCGATTTCAGCACCGCCGCGCGCTCTTCCGCGTTTAACAGATCCGCCAAAACCTTGCGATATCCCGCCACGGCCTCGGCGCCTGCTTCCCGGTAGGCTTTTGCCACGCGGGCCTTTTGCGGGCCGGACAGTTCCGAAAACAGGGTTTCACCTTTGTCGGTCAAAGACAGCAATCTCTGGCGGCGGTCCCGGCTGCCTTTTTCCTGACGCACGAACCCCTCGGCGACCAATTGGCTGAGAACCCGGCTCAAACTCTGTTTGGTGACCTTCAAGATCGCCAACAACTCGGTCACGGTCATGCCC
>JAPYPT010000111.1 GCA_029937535.1 Alphaproteobacteria bacterium | reverse complement strand
CCGTGGTGCTGGTCAGCCATGACCGTGATTTCCTCGACCGTGTGGTGACCTCCGTCATCGCCCACGAAGACGACGCCAGGCACCCAGGCCGTTGGCTGGAATACGCCGGCGGCTACAGCGATATGTTGGCACAACGCGGCGCGGGCCCGGCGGCGGCGGCGGCCGCGAAAGCGGCAAAGCCAAAGGCGGCTCAGAATGCCGCTATGAACGCCACCATAAAACCTAATGGGAGTTCCAGCCGCAAAATGTCCTTCAAGGACAAGCACGCCCTGGAAACCCTGCCCGGACAAATCGATACGTTGCAGGGCGAGATCGGCGCCCTTGAACAAACCTTGGCGGACCCCAAGCTGTTTGGCCGCGACCCCGCTGCTTTCGATGCAGCCTCGGCCCGGTTGACCCAGATCATGGACGAGTTGGCCGGCGCGGAAGAAAACTGGCTGACGCTGGAAATGCAGCGCGAGGAACTCGAAGCCGACAAGTGATGTAAGATGCGTGATGTAAACCGGAGGGCGTAACGAATGAACGACGAAACGAAGGCGAATGGTTCCCAGACCAATGGTCCCTTGTCGGGCATCCGCGTGCTAGATTTTTCCATATTCATGGCCGGGCCCTATTGCACCCGTCTGATGGCGGATTCGGGCGCCGAAGTGATCAAGGTAGAGCCGCCCGAAGGTGACTTCATGCGCAAGTCAAACCCCTTGCGCGGCGAGCACAGCGGCTTCTTTGGCCACTTGAATTGCGGTAAGAAGTGCATCACCCTAAATCTGAAAGATCCGGACGACCGCGCGGTGATCCAGGCCATCATGCCATCTGTTGATGTTGTCCTGGAGAACTTCCGCCCCGGTGTCGCCGCCCGCCTGGGCCTGGCCCATGACGATCTGGCGGCCCTGCGCCCCGGTTTGATCTATTGTTCCGTCTCCGGCTACGGCCAGACCGGTCCGGCGGCGCAGTTGCCCGCCTATGCGCCGATTATCCATGCTGCGTCCGGCTTCGAGATGGCGCAGATGGACTATGATCCCCGGCAGGACAGCCCCGTCCCCAACCGCAGCACCGCGGCCGATATTCTGGCCGCCACCCATGCCTTTGGCGCCATCTGCGCGGCAATCGTGCGCCGGCAGAATAGCGGCGAGGGAGACTATATCGACGTCGCCTTGATGGACACCATGCAGCACATGCTGGCCTATGAAGTGCAGGCGGCACAAATTGGCGAATTGCCCAAGCCAGCGGTTTTCGGACCCATAAAGGCCAAGGACGGTTTCATCATCGCAACGCCCCTCACGCAATTGAATTTCGAGGCTCTGACCACGGGCGCGGGGCATCCGGAATGGCGGGACGACGCCAGGTTCGCCACGGTCAGCGCCCGTATCAATCATTGGACGGAGTTGATGGCCGAGGTGGCGGCATGGGCCGGGGAACACACAGCGGATGGCTGTATCGAAGCCCTGTCGGCGGCCGGCTGCCCGTGCACACGCTACATGACCGTCGCCGAAGCCATCGCCCAGCCCCAGGTCGAACATCGCGGCGCGATGGCGGAGGTCGAGGACGGCTGGGGCCGCTATAAAGTGCCCAACAGCCCCTTTAAGTTTGCCAACGCCACCGTGCAAGCCCGCCCCTGGGTTGGTGAACAGGGTCAGCACAATGATGAAATTCTGGCTGAGTTGGGTCTGGATACGGGCCCGGCCGGCGGTTAGACTGGCGCGGCATGAGATGACGGGAGACGAATATGAAACTGCTGTATTTTGATGACTATCGCCTGGGCATTCTGAAGGGCGATAGGGTGGTGGACGTGACGGATGAATTGCGGGATATCCCGAACATTGACCGCCGCGCCCTGATTAACGGCCTGATCGCCCAATTCGATGCCTATCGCGGCCGGCTCGAGGACGCCGTGGCCAAGGCCGACGGCCAGGCATTGTCTTCGGTGACCGTGCGCGCGCCCATCCCCCTGCCCCGCAATATCGACTGCATGGCGGTGAACTATATGGAGGATGGGACGCGGGACGCACCGGCGCCCATCAATGGTTTCCACAAATCCCCCTCCGCCATCATCGGGCCGGGCGAAACCATGATCCTGGACGATATTCCCGCCACCATATTCGAGGGCGAAGCGGAATTGGCGGTGATCATCGGCAAGCCGGCCAGCCATGTACGGGCGGCGGACGCCATGGACTACATCTTTGGCTACACCTGCTTCATCGACGGCTCCGCCCGTGGCGTGGGTCCCTCCAACAACGTGTTCTTTCAGGTCAAGTCGCGGGATACCTTCGCGCCCATGGGGCCTTACATCGTGACGGCGGACGAAATCGACGACCCGCAGAATTTGGCCGTGAAGCTGAGCACCAACGGAGAGGTGATGCAGGATTTCAACACCTCCGACATGGCCCACAATATTGCCCGCTGCATCGAATGGACCTCCCAGATGCACGCTCTGGAACCTGGAGACATTCTCGCCACCGGCACCAACCACAGGGGCCTGAACCCGTTCCAGGATGGTGACAAGGTGGAACTGGAAATTCAGGGGCTGGGCTGTCTGTCCTTCAACATCCGCGATGACTTGAAACGCACCTGGGCCAGGGTTACCCGCCTGGAGCATGCCGAAAAAGGTTTGGAAGGGGCCCATACGCCGCAATTGACGGGGAAGTATGCGGGATAACCAGGCAGTGGCAGGGCGCCCGGATCCGTGGTCAATCCAAATTGTTATCGATCGGCCGGCGGTTTCAAACTGTCGACGATGTGAAGAATAATTTGCAGCCGGGCCATGATTTCCGCGGCATGGCGGGGATCGTTTAGGGCCATCGCCGCCGCGGGGTCGAGGTCAAGCCAGGCCTGGGGGGCTTCGATGGCGAGCAGGAATTGGCCTTCGTCGAAGGCAAATCTGGGAACTTGGGCAAGCGGCAATGAGTGACGCAGATCCATCATGGCAGCCATGAATTCAGGCGTCAGTTGGCCCCGCGCCTCCATTGAGTCGTCGGTGAAGATATCGAAACACTGGGCGAAATCTCCATTGTCGAGGCTCAAGGTCTGATCCCGCGCCACGGCGGGTTCGAAGTCGCGATGGCCGAACAGACCACGGTCTTCATAGCCAATGGTACAATGGTCAATTGTTTCGGGGCGATCCAGGACCAGTAGCAGAAAATTGCGGCCCATGCGCGCGGTGTTCTTTCCCAGTTGGCGGGGCGGAATGGTCATGACTTCGCCAAAGACAAAGTGCTGGCCCCGCCGGGAGCCGCGATAGGCGGCGCCAAGTTTCAGCTCGCGGTAATGGGACAGTAAACCGAGGACGCGGGCATGATGGGCGGAACCGAACACCGTGGCGGTACGGTGGTCGGGTGCTTCGCCGCCACCAAAATGATACGTCAGGCCCAGATGGCCGCCCAGTTCGCGCAGGATTTCCTCCCGCCGGGCGGCCGACGGCTTCCAGCGGAGTATGGCGGCGCCAATGCTGCATAACAACAAGGCCAGGGCAGATATGGAAAACAGCCATTCGGGTGGGCGTCCGGCCAAACCGGTGATGATCACGATCAGGCCGGTACCGGCCGCCACGGGCACGCCGAAAGCGGACAGTTTCCAGTAATCCCGCTCTGTCCGGCGGCGAACCGTCTCCACCTCGGCCAAGGAGGCGGCGAGTGTATCATGGTGGAACGCGGCGAACTCCGGTTGCTCTTGCGCCATGGCCCGCAACATCGCGTCGCTGATGGGGGCGGTCGTCGGGCGGGTGAGCCAAAGGCCGAGCACGAAAAAAGCCGCCGCCGCCCCTCCCGCCAGCACATATGGATAGACAACCGACGGCCCGATTGGCTGGCCATCATGTTGATAGACCAATGCCACGCATAACATACCGGCCGTGCCCAGCGCGCACAGTCCCCGGCCCATGATGTCGCCAAGTTCCCATGCCCCGTACAGGCTTTTTGCGACAACCAGTATGTAAACGGCCAGGATGGAAATTTGTATAATGACGGAAATATGGGTCTCGGCCAGCACCCGCCAACTGGTCGCAACACCCAAAATGATCAACGCGCCGACAAACCCGGCACGCAGTGGCTGTCTGGGAAAATCAAGCGCCGCGATTAATGTCTTATTCATGCCCCGCGGGCCCCACCAAACCGGATCAGTCTGGCGTTGTCATAGAGCAGTTGCCAATATTTGGAAACCGGCGTTTAGAGCCGTTCCGATCTAATGCTCTGGCGGACCCTTTCAGGCGGCTTCCACCGGCCCTTCACCGACAATGGTCACCCGGTGCATGACCCGGCGTGTTGCCAGATCATAAGGCGTGGCATGATGCATGGTGCACCGGTTGTCCCACATCACGATGTCGTCTTGGGACCAGCGGTGACGGTAGACGAATTCGTCCCGGCCCACGAATTCGTTCAATTCCGCAATCAGGTCCACCGCGTCATCGTCGTCCATGCCTTCGATGGCATCATTGTAAATCGGGCTGATAAACAACGAGGTCCGCCCCGTTACGGGATGGCGTCGCGCCATGGGCTGCCAGACCGGCGGCATGGCCCGGCGCTCCGTCTCCGTCAGCGGCTTGATGGGCCCCAGGGTCGCCAGATGGCCAAAATCATGGCGCGCCCGGCTGCCCGCGATCCGTTGCTTGGCGGTTTCATCCAAGGCGTCATGGACGTCATACATATTGGTGAACCAGGTCTCGCCGCCCGCCGCCGTGATCTCGATGCCGTGCAGGATCGAGCCCATGGAGGGCACCGGGCGATAGCTGGAATCCGTATGCCAGCGCTGGGCCAGGGAAATCTGCGCCACGGAAGGATGATCCGGCGTCATCAGATTGCCGTCATCATCAACATTCGAGACCCGGAATATCTCCGGCGCGCTCTGTGATTTGATGATCTCCTGGTGGTGCACTTCCAATTCGCCAAAGCGCCGGCCAAAGGCGATTTGTTGGTGATCGCTCAACGGCTGGTTTGGAAAGACCAACACCAAATACTCCATCCACGCATCATGGAGGGCCTGAAAGGAGTCTTCATCCAACGGCGCGGCCAAATCAAGACCCCTCACCTCCGCTCCCAGGGCCGTATGCAAGGGCCGTATGGTCAGTTCGGATGCCGTGTTGTCATTGGCGATGGACATGTGAGTTTGCCTTTATTGCCTACGTTTGGTCAAAGTGTAGCGCAAGCGCCGGGGGTAAACAGCTACTATCTGGCATAGGGAAAGCAGTCCGCGCGATCAAGGGTCAGGCTGAAATGGCGGCCCAGGACCTGGATGGCGTCCGCATGGCCGGTGTAAGGGTCGCTGTTCTTCGCACCGACGATGATAATCCGGAAACCCGGCGCCTCGCCACTTTCGGGCGGCAGCATGGCGGTGACCAGACCAGTGCCGCCATTGTCACGCAGTGTCAGAAACAACGGCATGGCGCGCCGCAGATGCGCCGCAAGACCAATATTCTGCTCAATGAAGACCGTGGACGTGGGCTTGTAGTTGGCGGTGGCGGCGTCCTGGGCGCGGCGGAAATGCTTCTCCACCGCATGCTCCATGAGGTCGGATTCCTGCTCCGCCTCCACCACGGTCTCCATGCGGAACCAGGTCGTGCCGCCTGGACCATCGCAAACATATTTCATCACCGCACCCCATTCGCCTCCGGGCCATGGGCAGTGTACCCTAGCTCGACAAGCCGTACCATATGGGAGCCGACCATGACCTATACCGTGATCGCCCGCTGTGCCCGGACGGGGCAGCTGGGTATTGGCATCGCCACCTATTCCCTGGCCGTTGGTGGGTATTGCCCCGCCATCCGCGGCGGCCTGGGCGCGGTGTCAACCCAGGCCTTCGTGAACCTGAAACTGGGAACCCTGGCGCTACGTTTGTTGGAAACAGGCTTTGCGCCGGCCAAGGCCATGGCCGAACTGCTCGATGATGATCCGCGATCCGGTTACCGGCAGCTTGGCATCGTCGATGCGGAGGGCGGCGTGGCCGTCCATACGGGCGTCAATACCAGGCCCTGGTCGGGGCATATCACGGGCGAGGGATTTATCACCATGGGCAATGTATTAGCCGGTGAAATCGTCCTGTTGGCCATGGCGGAGGCCTTCACGAACAGCCCGGCCGAGGATTTAGACCTACGCCTGCTCTCCAGCCTGGAAGCGGGGCGCGATGCCGGCGGTCAGCAAACCGCCGACGGCACCCATCTCAACGAACGCTCCGCCGCCGTGATTACTCATGGCCACCGGGATTACGGTCATATCGACCTGCGCGTGGATGCCCATGACAGCGCCGTGGATGAACTGCGCCGGGTCCATGGCTACACCAGCTTCCACAGCCATGACGGCATAGGCCATTTCAATAGCGGCCATATCAGGTGGGTCATCGCGGCCGGAAAACTTGACCACATAGTGGGCATGGTCACCTGGTACATCGTCGGTCCCGTGAACGGCTTGACCGCGGTCGTCCAAGGCAACCAGGGCCTTGGGACGGGCACCGCCTGGCGAGCCGCCCGTCTGCCCCAGGGCGGACAGCACCTCCCCCACATCGCCCCGCAGGACAAGCCGCGAGGCATTGGCAAGCGCATCCAGATCGACGGCGCCTTGGCCCCTTTCCCACGGCATGTTCGCCGGGGCATAACAAAGGGCGCCAATACCGCCACTTCCCACGATTGCGAGCCGGTCCAGCGGGGTCAAACTCGCCGGATCAAGTCCAAGCTGCCGTGCCCGGCGGTCTACCAGCAACCGGCCCCAGCCATCGGGCAAGCTGTCGTGGAAGACGCCATGCAATCCCTCGAACTCGGAAGCCATATGCGAACGATGAAGTCCGGAAGCAGTCTGATGGTGGATCGGTGAGATTTGCAAGTCTGCTTTCAAAAAACTTTCGTCATATTGCAGATACGCCACGCCATCCCGATAGGCGAGTTGGCCGACGGTTTGAACATCGTCGCGGTGCCAATGCAACGTGACGTCAAGGGACGCGCCGGCGGCAAGCTTCATGTGATCCGACCCCGCTGAGGTGTTTTGCGATAATCCAGAACCTGATCCATTGTCTCGAACGGCTGATCCAGCAGCAGTTTCTCGAGTGCGGCTTCATCCTGCAATGTGACCGCAAGGCGAATGAACGAAACAAGGGAGATTTGCCCCGTGCGCTCAAATTTCTTCAAGGTGCCCATAGGAACGCCGCTACGCCGCGCCAACCCTTCCAACGTCAGGTTTCGCGCCAGCCGGCGGCGTCTTAACCGTTGAGCCAACGCGAAGGATATGTCTTCGCTGGCCTGGTCCATAAAAGGCATTATAGTATCGGTTATTTTAACTACATTCGATAACGGATATTATAATAGCCGTTAATATATTTAAGGGAAAGCCCTGAATTAGGCCCCCCCGGTCAGGAATTGGTGGAATTCATAGACCTCGTGGCTTTGGATATCGGCGAAACCCGCATCCGACAGATGGGCGCGAATGGTGGCTTCGGGCACCCTGCGGCCGGCGGCGGGGCTGCGGCCATTATCCGCGTCCGTCCAATCGACCACGGCGACGGTACCGCCGGGTGCCGCCAGGCGGCGGCATTCCGCCATCAGGGCTTCCGGTTCATCCAGTTCGTGATGCAGCTGGGTCATGACGATAAAATCCGCGCAGCCGTCGGGCAGCGGCACGGCGCTGGGCTGCATCAACAAGGCTTGCAGATTATCCAGGCCCTGGGCGGCGGCGTCCTCCGCCAACAGGCCGACCATGCCTTCGAGAATATCGCAGCCATAGGCCTTGGCCCCTGGAAAGGCCTTGGCAAACGGTAGTGTGAGGTAACCGACGCCGGCGCCGATATCGACGAACGTGCAATCAGGACCGGGCTCCAGGACTTGCCAAATTTTCGCCGGGTCGAAATATTCCAACCGCTCCGGGCTGCGCAAGCGCCCGATCCGCGCCGGATCCATGCCCAATAAATCCGCCATATGTAGCTCCCCCTGATTCCCCAATTGATAACCTAACATAGCCGCAATATCAGGTGTTGCCATCACCCCTGTATCGGCGGGAATATACAGTCGCAGAAATATGGGAGATCCAGCGTATGTCGAATTTCGATCTGTTGATCCGCAATGGCACCGTGGCCACGGCATCGGATACATTTGCCGCCGACGTGGCGGTCAAGGATGGCCGTATCGTGGCCCTGGGCGAAAGCCTGGGCGCGGGCGATAGGGAAATTGATGCGTCAGGCAAACTGGTGCTGCCCGGCGGCGTCGAGGGCCATTGCCACATTGAGCAGATCTCCGCATCGGGCATCATGACGGCGGATGATTTCTATTCCGGCACGGTGTCCGCCGTCTTTGGCGGCACCACCACGGTGATCCCCTTCGCGGCCCAACGGCGGGGCGACTCGCTGCGGCAAACGGTGGAGGACTATCACGCCTGCGCCGGGCCCAAGGCGGTCATCGATTATGGCTTTCATCTGATCATCTCCGATCCCTCCGAGCAGGTTATCGGCCAAGAGCTGCCCGCCCTGATCAAGGATGGATATACCTCGTTCAAGGTCTATATGACCTATGACGATCTGCGCCTGGATGACTATCAAATGCTCGAAGTGCTCTCCGCCGCCCGGCGCGAGGGGGCCATGGTCATGGTGCACGCCGAAAACCACGACATGATCCGCTGGCTCAGCCAGAAGCTGCTGGACGGCGGCCATTGGCAGCCGCAGTACCACGCCGTCAGCCACTCCCGCGCCGGCGAGGGGGAGGCCGCCCACCGCGCCATCGCCCTCTCGCGCCTGATGGATCAGCCCATCCTGGTGGTGCATGTCTCCTCGGAAGAAGCCATGGACGAAATCCGCCTGGCTCAGGACAAGGGTCTGAAAATCTTCGCCGAGACCTGCCCCCAGTACCTGTTCCTCACCGCCCAGGATCTTGAGCGCGACGGCATGGACGGGGCCATGTTCTGCTGCAGCCCGCCGCCGCGGGATGCCAACGACCAAGAGGCCATGTGGCGCGGCCTGGCGAACGGCACATTCTCGGTATTCTCCTCCGACCATGCGCCGTACCGTTTTGATGACAGCGGCAAGCTGGTGGCCGGGCCACAGCCGACCTTCAAGCAAATCGCCAACGGCGTGCCGGGGATCGAACTACGCCTGCCGCTGCTGTTTTCCGAAGGTGTGGGCAAGGGCCGTATCGATCTCAACCGCTTCGTCGCCCTGACCGCCACCAACGTGGCCAAGCTGTACGGTCTGCACCCGCAAAAGGGCACCATCGCGGTGGGCGCCGACGCCGATATTGCGATTTGGGATCCGGATCTGGAACAGACCATCGAACATGCCATGCTGCACGACAATGTGGGCTACACGCCCTATAGCGGCATCAAATTGAAGGGCTGGCCGACAACGGTATTGAGCCGGGGCAAGGTTGTCGTCTCGGACAACACCCTGCACGCCAAACGGGGCGATGGGCAGTTTCTCGCCCGCGCCTGTTCGCCCGCCGCCGAGCCGTTGAACCGCCTGGAGCCCGAGATGGACCCGGCCCGGAACTTCGGTGCGGATTTGCTCGGCCGGTGAGCACAGGGCCGGACATTCGGGTCAACGGCCGCTCCTATGCCTGGCCGGAGCGGCCGGTGGTGGTGTTGTGTATCGACGGCTCGGAACCGGGCTATATCGAGGCGGCGGCAGACGCCGGGATGGCGCCGTTCTTCGCCAAGATACTGGCGCACGGCACCAACCGCCGCGCGGATTGCGTGGTGCCTAGCTTTACCAACCCCAACAACCTGTCCATCGTTACCGGCGTGCCGCCCAGCGTGCACGGCATTTGCGGCAACTTTTTCCTGGACCCGGAGACGGGTGGCGAAGTGATGATGAATGAGCCGCGTTTCCTGCGCGCGCCGACCCTGTTTCAGGCCTTCCAAGGGGCCGGCGCCTCCATCGTCACCATCACCGCCAAGGACAAGCTGCGCGGACTGCTGGGCCATGGCGTGGAGATGGGCCCCAAGGGCATTTGTTTTTCATCCGAGTTGGCGGACCAGGCCAACGAGACGGATAACGGTATCGGCGGCGTGCCGGAGATGGTCGGGCTGGAGGTGCCGGACGTCTACAGCGCCGAGTTGAGCGGTTTCGTCCTGGCGGCGGGCGTGAAGATCATGGCAAGCCGGCGGCCGGACCTGATGTATCTCTCCACCACCGATTATATCCAGCACAAACACGCCCCTGGCACCCCTGTGGCCAACGATTTCTACGCGCTGTTGGATGGCTATCTGGGACAGCTGGATGCCATGGACTGCACCATCGTCGCCACCGCCGATCACGGCATGAACGCCAAATTCGACGAGACCGGCGCGCCGCGAGTGATTTATCTGCAATCCATGCTCGATGATTGGCTGGGCGCGGACGCGGCGCGGGTGATCTTGCCGATCACAGATCCATACGTGGTGCATCACGGCGCCCTGGGGTCCTATGCGACGGCCTATCTGCCCGACGGCGCCGACGGCGCGGCGCTGGCCGAACGGCTGGCGGCGATCCCCGGCATGATGTTGGTGCTGGACAGGGCGGAGGCGGCGGAACGGTTTGAATTGCCCCCCGACCGCCTGGGCGATCTGGTTCTGGTATCAAACCACGATCACGTCCTGGGCACCACCGCCGACCGCCATGACCTCTCCGCCCTGAAGGAACCTCTGCGTTCCCACGGCGGCATCTCGGAACAACGCGTGCCCCTGTTGATGAACCGGCCCACGGATTTGGCGGAAGGCCACGCCCTGCGCAACTTCGACGCTTTTGATTTGGCCCTGAACCACGCGGTTTAAACCACACGAAATCTTGCAATAAAATATGGAGCCCGAAACATGCCCTACATCAATCGTGACAACGCCCGTATCTACTACGAAGATTCGGGCGGCGACGGTATGCCGGTCCTGCTGGGCCACGGCTTTGGCGCCTCCACCGCCATGTGGGCCGGCCAGGTCGAGAAATTCAGTGACCGCTACCGCATTATTACCTGGGACTTTCGCGGCCATGGCCAAACGGAATGTCCCGACGATCCGAGCCTCTACAGCCAGGACCACACGGCGGACGACATGGCCGCCGTGCTGGACCAGCTTGGCATTGAGCGGGCGGTGATCGGCGGCCATTCACTGGGCGGCTTCATGACGCTAGCTTTTAACGTACGTTATCCCGGCCGCGCCACGGCGATGTACCTACAGGGCTGCGGCCCCGGTTACCGCAGCGATACGGCGCGGGCCACGTGGAACCTGCGAGCCGAGGCACGGGCGCAGGCCCTGGACGACGGCGGGCTGGAGGCCCTGGGCGGTGTCTCGGAAGTTCATGTCAGCAGCCAGCGCACGGCCAGGGAACTGGCCCTGGCGGCCCGCGGCATTCTGAGCCAGGTCGATGCCCGGGCGATCGACAGCCTGCCCGGCATTGATGTGCCGGTGCTGATCGTGGTCGGCGATGGCGATACCAATTATCTCGATGGCTCGGACTATATGGCCAGCCGCATTCCCAATGCCATCAACGTCCGCGTGGCGGATGCCGGCCACGGCGTCAACGTGGATCAGCCTGAAGTGGTGAACAAGGCCTTGGGTGAATTTTTGGCGGGTTTGTAAGGGAGGGGCGAGGCCATGAGCAATATTCCGATCCTGCGGGACACAACCGAAATCAACCCCAATTGGCTCAGCCGCGTGCTCTCCGCGCAGCCCGATATCGGCGAATGCCAGGTGGTCGATCTAACCAAGGAAGACCTGAACCAAGACGCCGGCTTTGTCAGCCAGTTGGTGCGGGTCCGCATGCGCTATGAAGACAAGCCGGCCGCGGCGCCCGGCAGCCTAATCGTCAAATTGGCGCCCAAGAACCCCGAGACGCGGGAATTCGGCAAATTATTGGGCCTGTTCCAGCGCGAGGTGGCGTTTTACCGGAATTTTGCCGAAGACAATCCCTGCAATCCGCCGCGGCCCTATCATGTGGATATCACCGACGATGCGGACGCCTTCACCATCGTGATCGAGGATCTGGGCCCTCATGATCCCGAATTGATACTGGATGGTTGTACGCCCGAACAGGCGCACGCCGTGCTGGCGTCCTTGGCCAGCCTGCACGCCAAGTATTGGAAAGGCCGCAATCTCGAGGGACACCCCTGGGTTCCCACCATAACCATGATGGCGCCGGCGTTGCTGGCCATGGCGACCGGAGCCGTGCCTAATTTTCTGGAGCGTTATGGCGATCGTATGCCCCAATCCCTGCGCGATGCCTTGGACATCGCCTTGGAAGCCTATGGCGAAATCATCGAATACGCGGCGAAGGCGCCTGATCAAACCCTGTGCCACACGGACACCCACCTGGGCAATATTCACTTCCAGGCCGGCCAGCCGCGGTTCCTGGATTGGCAGGCCTTCACCATGCAATCCTATTCCTACGACGTGGCCTATTTTCTGAACGGCAATCTGACGGTCGATAACCGGCGCCGTCATTTGGAGGCGTTTCTGGATACTTACTTCGAAGCCTTGTGCAAGGGCGGGGTCGACGATCTGTCGCGGGACGACGTCACCGCCAGCTATCATCGCGCGGCGGCGGGGCAATTGGTGACCATACCGCTCATCGCGGGCTCCGTCCTTACGGACGACGAAAAAGGCCGCCTGTTGGCCAACGCCTGGCTGCCGCGATTTTTCGCCGCCATGGAAGACAGCGATGCGCCGGGGCAATTGCAGGAGTTGCTGGCCGAGGCGCGGGCATCGTAGCCATCCGTTACGACGTCCAAAATCGGATTTTCCGAACCGCCCTAAAGCCCGGTGACGAAGCGCGCCATTATGACGATGATGGCAATTTGTAGAACCCCTTGGGAAGCAACACACCAGACGTAATAGCGCATCCAGCGGCCGACGCGGTCCATGTCCGGCGTCTCGGAACGGATCTCTAGATAGACACGAAGATTCAAGGGCAGGAGGAAGCCCAAGCCCTGTAGGGTCAATATTGTGACGATGACCAACGCCGCCACCACCCAGCCGAATTCGGGATAGTCCAGGTCGAAGTAGCCGCGCCAATCCGCCAAATACCAACCGGCCGTCGTGGTCACGATGGCGAGGGTCGGCATGATGAAGATCATCCGCGGCATCAGCCGGGTGACCATAGCCCGCCGGCTGGCCGGATCCAAAATACGCATGATCGGTCCGATCACAAAACCCATGAACAAATCGATCCCGGTCCAAAGGATGCCCGCGAAGACATGAATAAAATTGAGGAACCAATCGTCGCGGCTCATAATCGCCCCGACCATGACGGAGACGGCCAACACGACCCAAATCAGATTAGCCGGCCGAATGCCCGCCGCCGGGGCTACTTGATCCAAACTCTCGCCGGTGCTGTTCATGTACGGCCTCCTTGTCTGGAATGCTTTGGGAACCAATATGAAAACTTGCAAGAAACATAGCACGTGATCGGAAGGCCCAGCGCCATCCTTGGAGAATTACTTAGTGTCTGACAATCCAGGCCCATGGGGGCAACCGCCGGCGCCGAAACCCACGGGATTTCCGGTGGGCGTGCTGGTTTGGCTGGCGCTGCTGTTCGCCGCCGGCATCGGGATCTGGCTGCTGGCCGACTATTTCCCGGGTCAGCTCTCCTCCGACGATAACCAGATCCATATGGTCCGCCTGCTCTCCATCCTCGCCCTGGTCTCCTCCGGCGTACTTTTTGCCCGGCGCATCAACTTCAGCGAAGTGGTCCGCAATATCGCCATCTGGGTCGGGGCGGCGGCTGTCCTGGTGCTGGCCTACACCTATCAGGATGAGCTCACGTCCGTGGCCATGCGGGTGGGTGGAGAGTTGATGCCCAGCGAACCCATGGTCACGGCGACGGGCGAGGTAACCCTGAGGATGGGTGATAACGGACATTTTCACGCCATGGGACGGGCCAACGGCACCCGGCTTAACTTCATGATCGACACCGGCGCCACCGGCATAGTCCTCAGCCCAGGCGATGCCCGCCTTTTGGGACTGGACCCAGCCCGCCTGCGCTACACACGCATTTTCCAAACGGCCAACGGCATGGGCCGTGGCGCGCCTTATCGTCTTGATACCCTGTCCATCGGGCCGATCGAATTCCACGACGTGGCAATTTCCATCAACGAGGCGGAAATGAGCTCATCGCTCCTCGGCATGTCGTTCCTCAACCGTCTAAGCTCGTTTGAAATTCGGGGACGTGGCTTGATCCTGCGCCGCTAGAGCATGTTCTTTTCAAACATGCCCGGACTCTTAAGAAAAGAGAAATTGAACCAATCACTTGGGTCGCGATAGCGACTCTGATTCAGACTACACGACACACGGCCATTTTAACGTCATTGCCGGGCTCGACCCGGCAATCCAGGGCAACAAACTCAGGTGCTTGCGGCTCTGGATCCCCGGGTCTTCGCTTCGCTACGCCCGGGGATGACGGTGTGTCGTGTAGCGTGACTCTGATTAATTGAAAATTGCTCTAACGGCGGTTGCTCAACGCTGCGGCACGCCGTAGAGGTAGCGGGTGTTGATCTCGGTTTCGTTGCCGTCGGGGTCGATCATGAACAGCGCCCGGCCCTTGCCCCGCTCGCCATAGGGGCCACGCGTGAAGTGCCGGCTGCCCTCGAATTTGGCCAGGATCTCGTCAAAGGTTTCCTCTTCCACGGTCAAGGCGAAATGCAATGGCCCGCCGCCCTGGTGGCGGCCGGTGTGGTTCTCCATTTGCAACACCAGATGGCCGCGCCCGGCCTGCAGGTAGGTCCGCTCGCCGTCCTGTTTGTCCAAGGGAATGCCAAGGATGCCATTATAGAATTCGATGGCCGTTTCCATGTCCCTGACCTTGAGGAAGATCTCCTCGATACCGATGATCCCCATGCCCCGTGCTCCTTAAATTTTTCCGGTCGTTGCTATTTTCGCCGATGCCATTCTATACGCCGGCGCGGGAGGTTGGCCATGCCCACGGCATCAGCGGAAATTCGCGGGTGGAAGGCGGCGGCCGATGCCTATTTCTTGCCGAGGTTGTTCCAGGTTCTGCCACCGTCCCGGCTTATATGGACCGCCTGGGTGCTTTGTTGGGGGTCCCTTGTGATGGCGTAGAGCCTTTCGGCATTCGTGGGATCGGCGGCCAGATGGAGCATATAGCTTTGGCCGAAATCATTGTTCACGATGCGCCAGTTCAATCCCGGCTCCGTCGTTTTCATGAGGCCGGTGCCGATCTGAAAGGCATAGACCACGCCTGGGGCGGTGACGTGGACCATGGTCGTGGGCCGGCGAACGAGATGCGCTGGTTTCCAGGTCCGCCCACCGTCCTTGCTTCTCACAAGGCCGCGCCGGGTCGCGGCATAAAAGGTGCTGGCATCCTTGGCGGAGGCGGCCAAATCGATCACGCCGTCCGGGCCGGGGCCGACTTTTTTCCACGACCGTCCGCCGTCCCGGCTCATCTGCAGACCACGTGACATGCCGACGATGATGTTGGGATCGGCCTTGCTGACATCCATTTGATGGAAATCCACCGGCCCGTCAACACCATCCGACAGCTTCTTCCAGGTTTTACCCCTGTCCCTGGATGAGATGAACCCCATGTTGCCGCCGCCAACCGGATGCCCGCTGCCATAGAGGATATCCGGATCGCTGGGGTGCGGCGTGAAACCCATATAGTCATTACCATTGGAAGAAATCCGATCAGCGCCGCCATTCAAAGCGACGGCATAAACACCATGATGTGTCGCCAGATACAGGCGGGACGGATCGCCCGCATCAACCGCGATGCCGTGAAAATGCGTGCTCCCGGCCAATGTGGATATAGATGTTTGCGCCGCCGACAGGGGGTGGCCGCCGATCATCAAAGCTGCTGCAAGGGCGGCGGCGAAGCGCGGTCGTGACGCGAAATATTTACGATTCATTGTGTTCTCACTACCTCGTCGTTGGTGACTGATTTGGATGTTTTCCATATGCCGGTGTCCCGTCATTTTTTGAAGACGCCTTTGATTTTGTCCCAAAGGCCCTGACTTTTGATGGTTCCGCTGTCATGCACATCGTTGGTAAGGGCGTTGATGAACAAAACCATGTTGGTGGGCTGAAACTCAAGGCCATGGAAGTTGGCACGCCAACGGCCCCGCAAATCGATCACATGTCCCCGCCTTTCGTTTCCACATCCCGTTAAGGCTGGGACCCGTCCTATGTTCG
>JAPYPT010000110.1 GCA_029937535.1 Alphaproteobacteria bacterium | reverse complement strand
CATCAACGCGCCATTCTCCACCAGTTCGCCCAAGGCTTCTTCCAGGAACATGGGATTGCCGCCTGAACGCGCAATCAGCATGCACTTAAGATCTTTTAGTTCTTCATCCCCGCCGAGCAACTTGTCGAGAAAATCTCCAGCAGGACCGGATTCAAGGGGCGAAAGCTCACGTGAATGAAAATGGTCCTGACTGGGCCATGTGAGTACGAATTCACGGCGATGGTTCAGCAAAAGGAGGATTGGTTGGTTCAACAGGGCTTCAATCAACTCCTCGAAAAAAGCCAGGCTGTCGCTGTCGGCCCGTTGCACGTCTTCGAATACAAGCACTAGGGGTGACCGCGCGGCCAACTGGGAAAAGAATTCGATCAAACTGTTAAGGGTGCGGCGGCGGCGTTGCATGGGATCGGCCAGGCGCCAGGCTTCATCGTCATTGGGGACCTGAAACAGCGCTAGCAAGGGCACTTGCAATTCGGCTCCGGTATTGCGGAATTGAGAGAGCCCCTGGCGCATGCGTTCGCGGAGCTGTTTATGGTCGTCATCCACCTTAATCCCGAAATATTCGGACAACAGCGTTATCAAGGCCCGAAAAGGTGATGCCTTACCATGAATGGGCAATTCACCACGCAGGATGTGCCGCTGGCCATCTTGCGGCATATCCAGGAATTTCTGATACAGACGCGACTTGCCGACCCCAGCTTCGCCGTTGTAAACAATTGCCTGCCCCCGGCCCCGGATGGCTGAATGCCAAGCCTGTTGCAAGAACGAGACTTCCTGGCGTCGCCCGACAAAAGGCGCCTGACCGCCACTCCGGATCGTATGTTGGGTCGGCGCAGCGCCCATATCGCGCAATTCATGAACCTCCAGGGGCGCGCTCAGACCTTTGATGGACAATGGTCCCAGGGATGGCGCGTCGATCGCGTCCCCGATCAGACGCTTGGTATCATGGCTCAACCGAATGGTGCCTGGCAGCGCCGTTTGTTCCATGCGTGCCGCGATGTTCACCGCAGGGCCAGTGGCATCATAGTCGAAGCTAAAGTCATTCTTGATGGCACGGACCAAAACCTCACCGCTGTGCAAGCCGACCCGCGCCTGGATTGCGGTGCCGAAATCCCGGCGCGCCTCACTAGCTGCCGCCGCAAGGGCGCGCTGCATGGACAGTGCCGCATAACAGGCTCTTGGTGCGTGATCTTCCAGTGCCAGCGGAGCCCCGAACAGAGCCATGATGCCGTCGCCCAGCGTCTTGTTGACGATGCCATTGTAGCGGTGAACCGCCGCCGCCATATGATCAATGGCGCTGTCCAACAATTGCCGTGCGTCCTCGGGGTCGAGACCCTCGGTTAGGGCAGTGGATTGATATACGTCGGCAAACAACACAGTGATGAACTTGCGTTCCGCCAATCGATCGTCGGCCTCGGTGGCGACGCGTTCGGCGATATGGTCGGGGATAACCACGTCCCGGCTAAAGTCCATTGCGTCAGCCAGGGTAGCGGACGAAGGAACCGCCTGGTTCGCGATGGCGCGCAGCAGCCGTTTACGGTCACCAAGATTTGCGCCAATACTTTTCAGATCGTCATCATTTAATTCGCCGACGATATCCAGATCGATACCGTTCTCGACAAATACGTCGGTGTATTTGTCTAGCCCGAGCGCTTCCAACCATTGACGAATATCGTCTGCCATGGACGATTTTTCTCCCCATACACCAGACTAGCATGGTGAGTAGGGTCGGGGAATGACTTCGAATTACATAGCAGCCGAACCTGCTTTCCCATGCCTGGGTTGGGGCAATGTCAGTTTGTTATCGACAGTCACGATTTGCCATTCCCCAATTACCACTCCCCAATTACCACTCGATGACCGCGCCGTCGTAATTCCGGAAGCCGCCATTATCGGCGGCCTGCAAGCCGGCAATCACCTGGCGGATGCCGCCGGCGCTTTCCGCGGCCGAGATATCGGCGCCCTGGCCGCCCATGTCGGTGCGCACCCAGCCGGGATGAAACGAGGTCGCGATGACCCCTTGCGGGCCCAGATCGTTGGCCAAGATTTTCATCACCATGTTCACCGCCGCCTTGGAAGAGCGGTAGACGATGGAGTTGGCCGCTCCGGTTTCCCCGATCGATCCCATGCGGGATGAAATTGTGATCAGCTTTTTCTGTTGCGAGGCGGCGACATTGTCCGCGAAGGCCTCGGCCACGCGCATGGGACCGAAGACATTTGTGTTCATACAGGTCTGCCAGGCGTCGTAGTCGATGTCGCCTCTGGCCGCATTGCGCTGTCCCATGATGCCGGCGTTGTTCAACAACACATCGAAAGGCTGATCGCCCAGCTCGACCTTCAGGGCGGAAACGGATGCCGATTGATCTACATCCAATTGGTGTACGGTGACACGGCCATCCGAGAGGCTGGCGATGCCGGCTAATTCGTCTGCTTGCCCAGGTGTGCGGCAGCAGGCAAAGACACGCCATCCGTCGGCATCGTACTGGCGAACGAATTCCAGTCCCACACCGCGCGAGGCGCCTGTAATCATGACAGTTTGCATGGCACGAACTTAGACAAAATCCGCGCAACTTGAAACCATGCAGATCATGTGCCGCTCAAAGAAGCCGCTGGTAAATCCGGTTGGCGACAAGGGGCAGCATGTACATGGGCAATTGCGCCAGGGCGAAGAAAATCGCCACCTCCAAATCCGCCCGGTCCGCCAGTACGGCGAGGATCAGGGCCATATTGCAGTTTCCCGCCATATGCCCGGCCGTAAAGGCCAATTGCCTGCCGGCCGGCAAAAAAAGCAGCGCGCCCAACACCTGCAGCCCGGCGTTGGCGATAAAGGCGGCGGCGATGGTCAACAATGCAAAGCCCGGCCGGGCCAGGAAAAACTCCGTCACCCCGGCCATGATGGAAATGGCGATCACCACCAGGCAGACCACCATCAGGCCGTCGAGATGACGGGCATGGCGCTGCAATTGCTCCGGCTTCACCAACCAACGCTTGACGGCAAGGGCAATGGCAAAGCCGCCGCCGATCATGAACGCCAATCGCCCCATGAATTCCAGCAGACTGATATGCAGTTCAATATCCAGCAGCCACAAGGCCATGAACGGCAGGGTGAATGGCAGCAGGACATGGTTCAAGACCACCACGGCGATGGCAAAAGCCGCATCCAGGCCCAATATCAAGGCAAATGTCGGCGCCGACATGATCGGCGCGGACGCCGCCATCAGGACCAATCCCGCCACCAGGCCCGCCGGCAGACCCAACGACCCGACCACGCCCAACATGAGGATGGGAGAGACGATCAAGGCAAAGGCGGTGAACAGGGCCAGGAGCAGGGGGCGGCGCAACTGCCCCATGACGTCGCCCAGATCCAGCCGCAAGAGAGCCAATACCAGAGAGATGAAGATCGCCGGCGCCAGGGCCGGGCGCATGACGTCCGCCAGGGGGGGCAACAACAACCCCGTCAGTACCCCGAAGGCCAGAAATATCGTGGCGTGGCGGGCCAGGAATTGCAGACTGTTCCCAATCATATTTTGTGCCCCAGGGCGATCACGATCACGCCGGGCACGATCAGAAACACCGCCAACAGACTGCCACGGGTGATGCTCTCCCGGCGTACCAGAAAGACGCTGAGCAGCAAGGTCAGGAACGGTGACGACGAGACGATGGGGACCACAACGATCAGCTCGCCCAATTGCAGGGCCAGGTTCAGGCAATAGACCGCGACCCCGTTGATGGTGCCGGCCAGGACGAACCAGCCCGTGCCAAATCGGATGCCGAGTTTGGGCAAACTGCGCCGCCGGGCGCCGAACACCGCCGTGGCAACAATCAACGAAACGGTAAAACTGACCAGGCCGGCAAAATGCGGGCTGGGCAACTCAAGCATGGCGAATTTGGTCAGGCCGTCCCCGGTGGCGCGGACGAAGGCCGCCAACAGTGGCAGGCTCAAGGCCCAAAGCGGCCAATTTCCGCGGCTGGCGCCCTTGCCGCGTTGCGCCAGGGCAATGGAGCCGCCCATGATGGCCACGGTACCCAAGATGATGGGCAGGGTCAGCTGTTCGTCAAGCAACAATACGCCAATGGCCGCGGCGAACAGAGGTGATGTCGCGGCCAAGGTGCTGGTGGGCGTGGGCCCCAGATAATGCACGCTCAATAGGGAGGCGTTGGCGGAAACCACCGGCTTGAATAAGCCAATGACGGCGAACATCAGCGCCGCCGGGGTCAGCCAGTACCAGCTTTCCACCAGCCAGGGTGCGACCAGCCAATAACACAGCGTGGTCGCGCCGATCTGCACCAGGGAGCCGGATTCGGAATCCGTATGGCGCAGACCCTGATGCAGCACGAGGATCGAAACCGCGAACAGGGTGGCCGAGGTCAAGGACAGCAGTATGGGCGTGAGTTGTTGCAATTCGAGTGTCCCGGGCAACGGCTATAGAGAGGCCGCCGACCGCGCCGCCTGATCATAGAGACCGGAAAGCGCCCTCAGGGTACGCGCCGCCGCGCCGATTTCCTGGTTCTCACCGCCCAGGGCGCCATGGGAGGCGATCAGGCAGCTTTCCCGGATATCGCGGTAATTCTGGCAAAGGGTCTGCCCCGCCGCGGTGGTGGCGTAAAAGGTTTCCTTGCCCCGGCGGTCCGTGGCCACCAACGCCAGCTTGACCAGTTTCTTGAGGGCGTAGTTGACCACGTGGCTGTCCTCGATATTCAGCAGGAAACACAAATCGGAAAGGCGCTTCTCCCGCTCCCGGTGATTGACCAGGTGCAGGACCAGGACGTCCAGGGCGCCCAGGCCATCCTGCCCCGCCGCCGCCATGCAGCGCACGACCCAGCGGTGATAGGCATTGACGGCCATGTTCAGGCCGAATTCGAACTCGCTCAATTCGGCGGCGTCTTCGGATACCAGGTGGGCGGAAGAGACGATGGGTTGCCGGGTCATGATCCCGCCTCCCCATAGGCTCCGCCCGTGGGCGTCTGGATGACGAAGACGTCCTCCGCGTTCATTTCAGCGCTGCCGCAGCCGGCCAATTCCTCGTGGCCGCCGTCGCTCCGTTCAACCCAGCAGCGTCCCGCCTCGCCATTCCCCCCGCCCGCTAGGCCATGGGGGGCGACCTTGCGCCGGCAAGAGAGGATCGATGCGGTCATGGGGCGCAGAAAGCGGATCCGGCGCAGGGTGCCCGCGCCGCCATTGTATTGGCCCTTGCCGCCCGAGCCGGGGCGGATGGCGAAGCTGTCGAGCAGAACCGGAAACCGCCATTCCAGAATTTCCGGATCGGTCAGGCGGGAATTGGTCATATGGGCGTGCACGGCATCGGTCCCGGCGAAACCGGGTCCGGCCGGACTGCCGCTGCAAATGGTCTCGTAATACTGCAACTCGTTATCGCCGAAGGTGAAGTTGTTCATGGTGCCCTGACAGGCGGCCAGACGGCCCAGGGCGCCGAACAGACAATCGACGATGTTCTGCGAGGTTTCCACGTTGCCGGCGACCACGGCGGCGGGGAACTTCGGGTTCAACATGCAGTCATCGGGGATCAGCAGCTCAATGGGTTTCAGGCAGCCCGAATTGAGCGGAATATCAGCCTCCACCAGGGAGCGGAAAACATACAGCACGGCGGCGCGGCTGACGGCGGTCGGGGCATTGAAATTGGTCTCCAGTTGCGCCGAGGTGCCGGCGAAATCGATTTTAGCCGTGCGCGCCTGGTGATCGATTGAAACCGCGACCTTGATCGTGGCGCCGTCGTCCAGGGGGCATTCGAAGCTGCCCGATTGCAGGCCGTCGATGACCCGGCGCACGGATTCCTCGGCATTGTCCTGGACATGGCCCATATAGGCGTACACCACGTCCAGGCCGAAATGTTCCACCACGCGGCGCAGTTCCTGCACGCCTTTCTCACAGGCCGCGATCTGCGCCTTTAAATCGGCGATATTGCTATCGGGGTTGCGCGAGGGATAGCGGCCCGAAGCCAGAACGGCCCGCATCTCGGTCTCCAGAAAGCGCCCCTGGTCGACCATTTTGATGTTGTCGATCAAGACGCCTTCTTCCTCGACAGTGCGGCTGTAGGGGGGCATGGACCCGGGACTGATGCCGCCGATTTCCGCGTGGTGGCCACGGGATGCCACATAGAACAGCACCTTTGCCCCCGCGCCGGCGTCATCGTTGTCAAAGACAGGTGTGATGACGGTCACGTCCGGTAAATGGGTGCCGCCGTTATAGGGCGCGTTGAGGACGAAAACATCGCCCGGCCGCATCCCCTCGCCATGCACGCGGATCACCGCCTTGATGGATTCATCCATGCTGCCCAGATGCACGGGGATATGGGGGGCATTGGCGATCAGCTCGCCGTCTTGGTCAAACACCGCGCAGGAGAAATCCAAACGTTCCTTGATGTTGACCGAGTTCGTGGTTTTTTGCAGTACCAGGCCCATCTGCTCGGCGATGGACATGAACAGATTGTTGAAAACCTCCAACATTACCGGGTCCGCCTGGGTGCCCACGGCGACCCGCTTGGCCAAGGGCTGAATACGGCTCAAGACCAGGTGGCCCACATCCGTCAGGGCGGCCTGCCAGCCTGGTTCAATCACCGTGGTCGCGGTGTCTTCACGCAGGATGGCGGGGCCGGAGACCTTGTCGCCGGGGCGCAGGTCGTTGCGGTCGATCACCGGCGTATCATGATAGGCGCCCGCCATATAGGCCCGCGCGCTTGCCAGCGGCGGAATGGTGTCCACGCGGCCGCCGCCCGTGGCGTCAAGGGGCGTATCCACGGCGGGCTCCCCGGCGCCGATAGCCTCGATCGAGATCGCCTCGACCACATGGGCCTTGGTGGTGTCGATGAAGCCGAATTGCTGGCGGTGGGCCTCTTCAAAAGCCGCGACGATATCGGCCTTGCCGGCAAAATCCACCACCAGGGCCGTGTCCGTGCCCTGATAACGCAGATGTACCTTGCGCAATACCGTGATGCGCCCCTCGGCGATGTCCTGGCCTTGCAGTTCGGCCAGACCTTCGTTGGCCAACTCGTCCAGGTTTACGGCGATGTCGCCGATCAAGATATCGTCCAGGACGGCCTCGATCGCCCGCTCGCGCATGGCGCGGACGTCCGCCAGACCCATGCCGTAGGCCGATAGAACGCCAGCCAGGGGATGGATGAAAACCTTCTTCATGCCCAGGGCATCGGCCACCAGACAGGCATGCTGCCCGCCCGCACCGCCGAAACAGCTCAGCACATATTCGGTGACATCATAGCCGCGTTGGATGGAGATTTTTTTGATGGCGTTGGCCATGTTTTCCACGGCGATGGTCAGATAGCCTTCGGCGATCGCTTCTGGCGTCATGCCCCCCGTCGCCGCACCGAAGCGGCCTGATGCGGCAATTTCGTCGGCCAGGGCGGTGAATTTCTCAACCACCGCCTGGCGGTTCAGGGGCTCATCGCCCTTGGGCCCGAACACCTTGGGAAAGTAATCCGGGTTTAACTTGCCCAGCATGACGTTGCAGTCGGTTACCGCCAGCGGGCCGCCGCGCCGGTAACAGGCGGGGCCGGGATTGGCCCCGGCGGAATCCGGGCCGACGGTAAACCGCGCGCCGTCGAAATGCAGGATCGAACCGCCTCCGGCGGCAACGGTATGTATGTGCATCATGGGCGCGCGCATGCGCACCCCGGCCACTTCACTCTCAAAGGCGCGCTCGAATTCCCCGGCATAGTGGGATACGTCCGTCGAGGTGCCGCCCATATCGAAGCCGATGATCTTTCCGAACCCGGCCATGGACGTGGTCCGCACGGCGCCCACCACGCCGCCCGCCGGGCCCGAGAGGATGCAGTCCTTGCCCTGGAACAGAGAGGCATCGGTGAGGCCGCCATTGGATTGCATGAACATCAAACGGGCATCGCCCAGTTCGGCGGCCACGCGGTCCACATAGCGGCGCAGAATGGGCGACAGATAGGCATCGACCACCGTTGTATCGCCCCGCCCGACGATTTTCATCAACGGGCTGACCTGGTGCGAGATGGAAATCTGCGTGAAGCCAATTTGCCTGGCGACCTCGGCGACCGCCTTTTCGTGCGCGGTGTAGCGATAGCCATGGAGGAAGACAATGGCACAGGCGCGAATGCCGTCATCAAAGGCAGACTGCAATCCCCGGCGGGCCGTTTCGAGATCTACCGGCGTCCGCTCGTCGCCCTGGGCGGTGAAACGGCCTGCCACTTCGACCACCCGTTCGTAGAGCATTTCCGGCAGCTTTATTTCCAGATCGAACAAACGCGGGCGGTTTTGATAACCAATGCGCAAGGCATCACGAAAACCCTCGTTGATGATCAATAAAGTGCGGTCGCCGGTCCGTTCCAACAGTGCATTGGTGCCCACGGTCGTGCCCATCTTGACCGATCCGATGCGTTCGGTGGGGATCGGGTCGCCCTTGGCCACGCCCAGCAGGTCCCGGATGCCTTGCAATGCGGCATCCGGGTATTGTTCGGGATTCTCGGACAGCAATTTGTGGCTCAGGTAACCTTCGCCGGGCCGCCGGGCCACCACATCGGTGAATGTGCCGCCGCGATCAATCCAAAAGTCCCATTTTTCGGGCATGATTTAGTCCCCAATGTTGATAAATTATAGATAAATTATCGATAATTTATCTATTCAGCAAGCATTACTTGCCAATTTCCTTTGGCCGGTATTAGGGTGGTCTTCCGCGCATGAGGGATGGCTGGCGGCATGAGTATTTGGAATAGAATTGTTCGAGGCATGGGGGGCGCCATTGACGGCCCGCTGGGCGCATTGATCGGCGGAATTGCCGGACAGGCGGCGGATACCTTGCGCCAAATTACCGGCGAGCCCACCGACGGCACGCGGCAGATCGCCTTCACCATCGGCGTCATCGCCTTGGGCGCGAAGATGGCCAAGGCTGACGGTCAGGTGACCAGGGATGAGGTCGAGGCTTTCAAGCAGGTCTTCAAGATCTCGCCGGAAGACATGACCGATGTCTCGCGGGTTTTCAATCTGGCGCGCAAGGATGTGGCCGGGTTCGAGGCCTACGCGGGACAGATCGCCGACTTGTTCGAACCGGCCTCTCAGGTGTTGGAAGATTTGCTGCATGGGTTGTTCCATATCGCCAAGGCGGACCAGGTCATCCATCCGGGCGAATTGGATTATCTGGGCAAGGTGGCCAAAATTTTCGGCTTCGATGCCGCCGGGTTTTCCCGTATCCGGGCCTACCATCTGGGCCCTAACTTGGCCGACCCCTACACCATTCTGGGCATTGAAGCGGATGCGGACGATGACGCCGTCAAGGGGGCGTGGCGCGCTTTGATCCAGGAAAACCATCCCGACCGCGCCATCGCCCGCGGCCTGCCCCAGGAGTTTGTTGATCTGGCGACGGAACAACTGGCCACGATCAACGATGCCTACGACCGAGTCAGCCGCCAACGAGGCTTCAAATAGTTGGTTTCAATTAAGAGGTCAAAATGAAGATCGATATTGAATATTGCATGATGTGAAACTACGAACCCAACGCCCTCCGTGCGAGGGACCGGATCGTGGACAAGTTTGACGCCGATGTAACCCTGACCGCCTCGGGCGGCGGCAAGTTCGAGATTACCGTGGACGGCCGCCTGGCCTATTCGAAGAAAGCTGTTGGCCGGTTTCCGAGCGACGCTGAACTGGACGCCCTGGCTTAAGAGACCACCTCGCGCAGCGCCATTGCCGCTTCGGCCAGTTGCTCGGCATCGACATCCAGATGCGTGACCGCCCGGATGCGGTGGGGCCCCATGGCGCCCATGCGCACATCGTGGGCCCGCAGGCGTTCGGCCACCGTCGCCGCGTCCATGCCGGTTTCGGAGACATCGAAAAACACCAGATTGGTCTGGCAACGGTCAAACAATAACTTGATGCCGGGAATTTGCGCGATGTCGCGGCAGAATGCCCGCGCGTTCTCGTGGTCCTCGGCCAGGCGGTCGACGTTGTGTTCCAGGGCATAGACGCCGGCGGCGGCGATGATGCCAGCCTGGCGCATGGCGCCGCCCATTTGCTGCTTGAAGCGCCAGGCCTGTTCGATGAAATCGGCGCTGCCGGCCAGCACGCCGCCCACGGGGCAGCCCAGGCCCTTGGACAGATCCAGCCATATGCTATCGAAATGACGGCCGTACTCCGTGGCCGAGGTACCGCTTTCGACCACGGCGTTCATCAGCCGGGCGCCATCCATGTGCGCGGCCATGCCATGTTCCTTGGCCACCGCCGTCACGGCGATGATGTCCTCAATGGGCCAGACGGAGCCACCGCCGGCATTTGTGGTGTTCTCAACCGAAAGCACGCGGCTGCGGGGCGTGTGCCGCCCGCTCGCCGGGCGTAGGGCCGCGCGCACCTGATCGGCGGTGAAAATGCCCAGATCCGTATGCAGGGCGCGGGTCTGGGCCTGTGCCAGGGCCGAGGGTCCGCCGGCCTCGGCGTTGATGGGATGGGCGGTATAGTCCAGAATAATCTCGTCGCCGGGCTGGCAATGCACCCGGAAGGCAATCTGATTGCACATGGTGCCCGAAGGCAGGAAGACCGCGTCCTCCTGCCCCAGCAATTCCGCCACCATGGCACATAGCTTGTTGACGGTGGGATCCTCGAACTGCTGTTCGTCGCCCACCTCCGCCTCCGCCATGGCTTGGCGCATGGCTGGGGTCGGCAAGGTGTGGGTGTCGCTATAGAGATCAATGCGCGGTGCGCTCATGGTCGTTTGCTCCGGTTAGCCGCTTGATTTGCGGTAGATCATCCATTTCGTGATGATGGTCGTGGTGATGTCGCCATGTTGATTGCGGATTTCGTTATTGAATTCAACATAACCCAGATTTGGCCGGCTTTTCAGGGGCCGGGCCACGATCACTTCCGAGGTTACGGTCAGGATATAGCCGACCGGGACGGGCATGAGCCAGCGGATCGCATCCCAGCCGGGCGAGACGAAGGCATCGGCGGCGGGGAAGGCATCCTTGGACATGCGCCGCCAGGCGGCACAGACATGGGGCCCCGAGGCGATCAGATCATCCCAGCCCATGGCCTTCGCGGCGTCCGCATCCAGATGAAACGGCTCCGGGTCGAACTGCTCGGCAAACGCAACCATTTCATGGCGTTTCATCTCGTAGGCGCCATAACGATAGCGGTCGCCAAGGGCGAAATCCTCGAAATGGACAAGCTCCATGAAGGGCGCCCGGTCGTTCACTTCTTTCGTCATGACGGCGTTCTTAGACGACGCGGTGCAGGAAGTCACCGCCGTCTATAAGGCAACGGCTGTTCTGCACGGCGATATCGATGCTGCGGGCGAAAGTTTCCGGCGTCAGCCAGGCCACATGGGGCATCAGGGCGACATTTTCCAAGGCCAAGAGCGGTTCGTTTTCGGCAATGGGTTCGGCGGCGAAGACGTCTAGGCCGGCGGCCAGCAGCGTCCCCTTCGTCAAGGCGTTGAACAGCGCGCCCTGATCCACCAGACCGCCCCGCGCCGTATTGACCAATACCGCGCCCGGCTTCATGGCCGTGAAGGCGGCTGCATCCAGCAAATTCTCGGTATCGGGCGTCAGCGGCAAATGCAACGAAATAACATCGCTTTCCGCCAAAAGTACCGGCAAATCCCGCCATTCCGCTTGTGCATCGGCCTTCGTGCCGGACGCGGTATAAAGCACCCTGGCGCCCAGTGCCGCCAGCACTGGGGCGACCCGGCGCCCGACTTCGCCATAGCCGACCAGACCCACCGTGCGACCGGATATTTCACCGATCCGGTCAAAGACACTTGGGTCCATGCGCCAGCCCTCGCCACGCCGCGTGGCATCATGAAACGTAGCGCCGCGGCGCAGGGCAGACAGCATCAACAGCACGGTCGCCTCCGCCACCGCCTGGCTGTTGGTGCCGGGCATGTTGCAGACGGTGATATTCCGGGCCTGGGCGGCGTCGAGGTCGATGGTGTTGACGCCGACGCCGATTTTCTGGATCAGGCGTAGCTTGGGCGCGGCGGCGATAATTTCCGCCGTGGCGGGCTTCAGCACATGCCACAACACATCCGCCTCCGCCATGAGCTCGAACAGGCGCTCATCGTCATTCTCGTCACAGGATTGGATCGACAGCCACTCGTTCTCGGCCGCGGCCAGACGGTCGGCGATACCGGCGCTTGCGGCATAATGAAAAACCGCCCTTAACCTCGCCATGCATGAATTCCCTAAATCGTGTCTTGGAGCGGGCGAAGAGAATCGAACTCTCGTCTTAAGCTTGGGAAGCTCCTGCTCTACCATTGAGCTACGCCCGCCTGAAGACTATTTAACACAGGTGATCACAGTCGCGCGAGGAGGTTGTTTTGACCCGTTGACATCGGGGCGGCGTCTGCAAGACTACGCCCGCGCGAAAAGCTTTGTAATAATCTAGGAAATTGTAGATGACCAGTACCGTGTCCGGGACCGAACCGCTTGCGTTGGATCGCGGGAAATTTCACGATCCCCGGCGAACCCTGGACGGGGAGCCGCGCGCCGCCGTTACATTGAACAGGCTGGAAACCCTGTGGTTCAACACCGGCACGGTTTGTAATCTGACCTGCGCCAATTGCTATATCGAATCGAGCCCCACCAATGACCGTCTGTCCTACCTGACCGCCGGGGAGGTCGGCGGTCTGCTGGACGAATTGCAGAGCGATTGGCAGGCCCATGAGGTCGGCTTCACGGGTGGCGAGCCGTTCATGAATCCGGATATATTGGCCATGCTGAAAGATGCCCTGGGCCGCGGTTACCGGGTGCTTGTCCTGACCAACGCCATGCGGCCCATGATGAAGCTGGCGGACGGCTTGCAGGAATTGCGGCGGCAATACGGCGATCAGCTTTGCCTGCGGGTGTCGGTTGATCATTACGCCGCCGACGTGCATGAACTGGAGCGCGGAGAGCATGGCTGGGCCCGCATGCTGAGCGGTTTGGTCTGGCTGGCGCAAAACGGCTTCAACATCAATATTGCCGGGCGCACCTTGTCGGGCGAAGACGATGAAAGCCTGCGCCAGGGCTATGCCCGGCTGTTCGCCGAGCATGGCATTGCCGTCGATGCCGAAGACCGGGGGGAATTGGTGTTGTTCCCGGAAATGGACGAAGGTTTGGATGTGCCGGAGATTACCACCGCCTGTTGGGGCCTCCTGAATGTTTCGCCCGACGCCATGATGTGCGCCACTTCTCGCATGGTGGTCAAACACAAGGGCGATGATGGGGTGACCGTGATGCCCTGCACCCTGCTGCCCTATGATGAGAGGTTCAGGATGGGCGCGACCCTGGCCGCCGCCAACGGCGCGGTGCCCTTGAACCATCCCCATTGCGCCCGCTTTTGCGTTTTGGGCGGCGGCTCGTGCAGCGCGGCGTAGGCGGAATAATCGGCAAACAAATCTTTTCACCGGGCGCCTCTGATCGGCCTATGATGGGTCATGAGCTATGAAAAACCATTCGCGGGCCTGAAGGTCCTGGATTTGAGCCAGGGGTTTGCCGGCCCCTATTGCGCCGAACTGCTGGCCCAGTACGGTGCCGACATCACCAAGGTGGAACCGCCCGAGGGCGATTGGGCCCGTAACCTGGGCATCGTCTATGGCGATCAATCGACCATTCACATGACCGCCAACCGGGGCAAGAAAAGCATCGTCCTGGATTTAAAAAGTCCAGGCGGCTTGGCCGTGGCCCATGACCTGGCCCGTCAATGCGATGTGTTCATGGAAGGTTTCCGCCCCGGCGTCTGTGCCCGGTTCGGCCTGGCCTATGACGATATTTACAAGGTCAACCCCGGTGTCATCTACCTCGCGGTCAGCGGTTTCGGCCAAACCGGGCCTTATGACCGGGAACCCGCCACGGACACGGTTATCCAAGCTTTTTCCGGTCTGATGTCGATCAACCGCGGCTTGGATGAATTTCCCCATCGCGTGGGCCATTACATCATCGATTGCGTGACGGCGCTGTATGCCTACCAGGCGCTGTCCACCGCCCTGTACGCCCGCCGGGACCTCGAAGAGGGGCGTTTCATCGATTGCAGCCTGATGCAGGCGGCGGCGGCGCTGCAAACATCGAAAATCGCCGATTATCATCTGGAGGGCGGCATACCGGCGGAAAACAACTCACCGGCGGGCAGTTACGATACCCAGGACGGCTATCTCGCCATCACCTTGGTCAAGGAAGAACAATTTCCGCAATTATGTCTGGCCCTTGGTCAACCGACCCTGGCGGACGATCCCCGCTACAAGGATTTCGCCTCGCGCGCGGCAAATTTGGACAGCCTGCGCCCGGCCATTCAAGAAATCCTGCTGCGGGATACGGCGGCTGGGTGGGCGGAGCGGCTGCGCGCGGGGGGCGTGCTGTGTCATCCCGTGGCCGACTATGGCGATTGGATGGCCGATCCCCAGGCGGTCGCGACCGCGGCTTTCCAGATGATGGCGCAGCCGGGCATGGGCATTGTGCCCTTGGCGCAGATCCCCGGCACCGCCCCGATCGATCCTGACGATCCCGGCCAGCAGGCCCCCACCCTGGGACAGCACAGCCGTCAGGTTCTGGATCAAATGGGCTATGACGAGGCGAAGATTGCCGCATTGCTGGCGGCGGGGGCGGTCAGGTAGGGCGGCCGGCGCCATGGGTGAATATCGGGCGGTATTTCTGGTCAATGGCATCTTGCTGTTGATATTGGGCGTGGCCATGTTGGTGCCCGCCATGTTGGATGCCCGCGTCGGACACCCCGATTGGCAGGTCTTCCTGGCGGCGGCGTTCCTGACCGGGTTCGTCGGCGCCGCATTGAGCATCACCTGCTGGGGCAGCGGCGAAAATCTCCAATTGCGCCAGGCCTTCGTGCTGACCACATCCGTGTGGGTCGTGACGCCGGCATTCGGCGCCCTGCCGTTCGTGTTTTCCGATCTCGGCCTCAGCTACACGGATGCGTTTTTCGAGGCCATGTCCGGCATCACCACCACCGGTTCGACCGTGATCTCGGGGCTGGAACATGCCCCGCCCGGCATTCTGATCTGGCGGGCGTTATTGCAATGGATGGGCGGCATCGGCATCATCGTGACGGCGGTGGCCATTCTGCCCCTGCTGCAGGTTGGCGGGATGCAGTTGTTCCGCATGGAATCATCCGATGCGTCCGAGAAAGTTCTGCCCCGCACGGCGCAGATCGCCGGCGCCATCAGCATCATTTATCTGTCCCTTTCCCTGCTTTGTGCCCTTGGCTATTGGGCGGCGGGAATGCCGGCGTTCGATGCCGCGGCCCATGCCATGACGACAATCGCGACGGGCGGCTTTTCAACTTCCGACCAGTCCATGGGGGTCTATGACAGCGCCCTCATCGACTACACCGCCATGGCCTTCATGATTATCGGCAGTTTGCCTTTCTTGCTCTACTTCCAGGTCGTGCGCGGGCGCCCCCTGGCCTTGTGGCGGGACAGCCAGGTGCGCTGGTTTTTCGCCATTCTATTGACCGCCATCGCGTGTATGACGGTCTACCAGATCAGCGGTAACGGCCTGCCGGTAGCGGACGCCATACGCTTCACGGCCTTTAACGTGACCTCGATCTTGACCGGCACGGGTTATGCGACGGATGATTACAGCCAATGGGGCAGCTTTGCCGTGGTGGTTTTCTTCTTTGTTATGTTTATTGGCGGCTGCGCGGGTTCAACTTCGTGCGGCATCAAGATTTTTCGCTTTCAAGTGCTGTATGCCGCCGCGCGCAGCCAGATGAGCCGCCTGGTGCAGCCCCATGGGGTTTTCGTGGCTAACTTCAACCGCCGGCCCATACCGGAATCGGTGATGGATTCGGTGATGAGTTTCTTTTTTCTCTTTGCCCTCAGTTTCGCCGTCATGGCGGTATTGCTCAGCCTCATGGGCCTGGATTTCCTGACCGCCATATCCGGCGCCGGCACGGCCATCGCCAATGTCGGGCCTGGACTGGGCGATGTGATCGGGCCATCGGGAACCTTCGCCCCCTTGCCCGACATGGCGAAATGGTTGTTGGCGGCGGGCATGTTGCTGGGCCGTTTGGAACTTTTGACAGTGATGGTGCTCTTTACCCGGACCTTTTGGCGCAGTTAGCGCATGTCGCGTTCAATTGAACGCGAGGCCATGCGCTAAAACCTTTA
>JAPYPT010000422.1 GCA_029937535.1 Alphaproteobacteria bacterium | reverse complement strand
GTGGTGCCGGTTGGCTCGCCTGGCTGTTGCATGTGCTGGACGAGCAGGCCGACAAGAAGCACATGTGGATCCGCCCCCGCCTCGAGATGAAGCCAAGTGAATTTTTCCGCCGTCAGGGCGCCATTACCTTCTCCGACGATCCCATCGCGTTACGATGTCTGGACCTGATCGGTGCCGAGACGCTCCTTTGGGGCAGCGACTATCCCCACGATGAGGGCACATTTCCGTTCAGCCAGGAGGTCATCACCCGAACATTCGCCGACGTGGGAGAGGCGGACAAACGCAAAATCGTCTACGACAACGCCCGCCGGATCTATGGTTTTGACCCCTGAGCGCCGGAGCGGGATAACGACGGCATCTATCCTAAGGTGACCTCCGCAACGCCCGTAAGTCTTGATATGACCCGTTGACCAATTCCATAGGGCGCGCCGAGGTTCCATGATCAAAATTCCAGCCTTTGGGTTCGCGGACTACCGCAATCTATGGGCGGGCACGGCGTTCAATCAACAAGGCATGAGCGGCGAACAGGTGGTGTTGGGGTTGCTGGTCTTTCATCTCACCCACTCGACGGCCTGGGTCGGGGTGATGCTGGCGGTCTATTTTTTGCCATTCTTCGTCTTTGGCATTGTGTCGGGCGCGGTCGCGGACCGCCTGGACCGCCGCTCGTTGCTGCGCCGCATCGAGGCGCTGATCGCGCTGAACATGGTCATATTCGCAATCGTCCTGGCGATGGATTTGGCCGCACTTTGGGTCATTGTCGTCTTCGCGCTGATTTCGGGCAGCCTGCGCGCCCTGCATCAACCCGCGCGCCTGAGCTACGCCTACGATATCGTTGGCGGCGATAAGGTCGTGTCCGGCCTTGGACTGCTGAATTTGGGCTCACGAACCGGGCAGTTGATCGGCGCCCTGGCCGCCGGCGCCATGATGGACCGGTACGGCGGGTCCGCCGCCTTTCTCATCCTTGCATCGGGTCATGGGCTCGCCTTCATATTCTTTTTGCGTCTTCGCGCGGCGGGCAGGGCGGCCGTGGCCTGCCACGTGCCCATGCAGCAGAACATCCGCGAATATGTTCAGGAGTTGCGGGCCAATCGCCTTCTGCTGATGTTGCTGGCGGTGACGGCAGCGGTGGAGATTTTTGGCTTTTCCTTCGCGACGGCCCTGCCGGAATTGGCCACGACGCGGTTGCATCTTGGCGCCGATGGGCTGGGCATGATGCATGCCGCGCGCGCCGTGGGTGGGATGATCGCCGGGCTCGGGTTGACCTTCATGGGCGCGCTACAGCGTCGTGGGCTGGCTTACATCGGCGTTATCTTCGCTTTTGGCGCCTCTCTGATGCTGCTTTCCGCCGAGGGTCCCTTGCTGGCGACATTGGCCGTTGTCGCCATCGTCGCGGGCGCGGCGGCGGCGTCTGATATTCTGACGCAGAGCATGATGCAATTGTCGGTGCCGAACGCGCTCCGCGGCCGCGCCATGGGTGTCTGGGTGCTGGCGATCGGCTTCGGACCGCTGGGCCATCTTGAAATGGGTGGCCTCGTCGAAATGCTCGGCCTTGGCCCCGCCTTGTTCACCAACGGCGCGGCGCTGATCGCTCTAGGCGTTGTCGTCGCCATCGCCGTACCCAGGCTGCGCCAATTGTAGCCAGCACAAATGTCGTCCACACCGCCAGCCAACCCCTTTAACCGCGACGTCCGCTGTTACCCCAAAGACCGAACGTAAACTAAGAATTCCCGGACCGTCGAAGATGACCCATAGCGGGCTTCGCGGGGAGGGTAAAATCTATAAGGGTTTGATCAGGTGGCTCGGCTGCATCGCATCAGGCCCAGCCTGTTAAGACCCAGGCTGAAGATCAGAAGAATGGCGAGATTAATTATTATAGATGCGGATATGATATTAAAGCGAAGAGAATTCTTAGACTTTCGTGAACCTCAGAAAAAGTTGTCCTAATAATTACAATGGGCCGCAAATTGATGCACATTACGAGGACGAAGCTAAGCTTATTATTACTGCTCCCTTTGGCAGTATTGCTGACTAGCCAAGTCCTATTATTATATTTCAAATTTGCGCTTGGTTACGATTCAATATTCGGTTTCGTGCGGCTGTTTGAATTTGGAGATGAAGCAAATATTCCTACCTGGTATAGCGCCATATTACTGATTACTGCTGCCGGTATAGCGTTCTTATGCGGTCACGAGGTCGATGCCCCTGGATTACGGCGTTATTGGTGGGGTTTGGCAGCAATTTTTGTTTTTTTGTCACTCGATGAAACTGCGCAATTGCACGAACTATCAAGCAAAATCATTCGACTGAATTTCGAGAGCGAAGGAATATTTTTTTGGCCTTGGGTATTGCCGTTTGGCATCATTGCTCTTCTTGTCGGTGGGATTTATGTCCGCTTTTTATTGTTGATACCTCCCCGCACCGCCGTAACCTTTGTGGGCGCGGGCGGATTTTACGTTGCTGGCGCAATTGGATTTGAAATCGTTGCCGCTCTGTTTGCAGAAGCAGGGGATACGCGTAGCTTAACTGTGCGCCTACTGGTTACGATTGAAGAATTTTTGGAAATGTGTGGGCCGAGCCTCTTTATTTGGGGCGCGCATAATTATTTGCAAAGCCGTGGCGCAAAATTTCATCTGTTTTTTGAGCGAACGTGAGTGGCAGTTACTGTTAAGGAACGGTGCGGATCAGCTTGTCATGCTGTGGACGGCTCCCATCCCCCGGCATCTAGATGTTTAGTCCCAGCGTGTGATGGGTTATCTTATGATGATCCAAT
>JAPYPT010000109.1 GCA_029937535.1 Alphaproteobacteria bacterium | reverse complement strand
CGGCTGGTTCTCATCTCAATTTATGTTCTGGTGGTAAATTTCCTGGTGGATTTTCTCTCTGCCTATCTTGACCCTCGGGTGAGGCTGTGCTGAGCGCGTCCGCCACCCCGGCCCGCTCGGGTGGATCTGGCATCTCGATCTGGGTATTGGGACGTGCCGTGCTGAGGCATCGCCTAGCCTCGATCGGATTTGTCATCATTCTTTTCCTTAGCATAGCCACAATACTTGCGCCATGGATCGCACCCTATTCGCCTTACGATCAGGATCTTTACAACGTCCTGTCCGGCCCGTCGGCGGCCCATTGGCTGGGGACCGACAATGTGGGACGGGATTTGCTGTCTCGTTTGCTTTATGGCGGCCGGGTATCTTTGTTGTTTGGCCTGATCAGTACAGTGTTGACGGCGGCACTGGGTATTACGCTCGGCCTGCTGGCGGGATTCAAGGGTGGAATAATCGATGCCGCGATTATGCGTGTGGCGGATGCATTTCTGTGCTTTCCAGTTTTGGTGTTTCTGTTGGCGATGGCGGCGGCACTTGGGCCCGGACTTCAAAATGTCGGCCTCTCCATCGTTTTGTTTGGCTGGACATTCTTCGCCCGCCTGGTTCGCGGCCAGGTTTTGGTCGTGCGGGAGTTACCGTTCGTCGAGGCGGCCAGGGCAGCCGGCGCCTCCCCCACCAGGATTATGTGGCGGCATATATTGCCAAACACATTGGCGCCGGTCATCGTCGGCATGACTTTGTTTATCTCCATCGCCATCCTGATAGAAAGTGGCGCGACATTCCTCGGAATTGGCGCGCAACCGCCGACCGCGAGCTGGGGCAAGGAGCTGGCAAGTGGCCGTGAGTATCTGGAACAGGTGCCGCTTTATGCCATCCTTCCGGGCTTGGTGATCATGCTGGCCGTGCTGGCCTTCAACTTTCTGGGCGACGGCTTGCAGGATGCGCTTAATCCAAGGCTGCGCGGCGAGACTAAAAAGTGACAGCCGCAACGGAAACATCGCCCGGTGATAGGCCGCTGTTGGAGGTCCGTGATCTTGCCGTTGAATTCCGCAGCGAGGCCGGCATGGTCCATGCGGTCAATGGTGTCTCGTTCGATTTGCGGCGCGGTGAAATCGTCGCTCTGGTCGGTGAAAGCGGCTGCGGCAAAAGCGTCACGGCGCTGTCCATTCTGCGCCTGGTCGCGGACCCGCCGGGCCGCATAACCGGGGGCGCCATTCATTTCGATGGTGTTGACTTGTTGACCGAGCCGTTATCGGCCCTGCGCGACATTCGCGGCAATCGCATTGCCATGATTTTCCAAGAGCCCATGAACAGCCTTAACCCGGTGCACCCCATCGGCCATCAAATTGCCGAACCCTTGAGCCTGCACCAGGGGCTGTCCACGCAACACGCGCTGTCAAAGGCGATCGAGCTGCTGGGTTCGGTCCGCATTCCGGAACCGGAGCAGCGTGGAAATGACTATCCGCACCAGTTCAGCGGCGGCATGCAACAGCGCGCCATGATCGCCATGGGCATGGGCTGCGAACCCGATATCATCATCGCGGATGAGCCGACCACGGCGCTGGACGTCACGATCCAGGCGCAAATTCTTGAATTGCTCGCCGAACAGGTTTTGGCCAGACAAACCGCCATGCTGTTGATCACCCATAATCTGGGCATCGTGGCGCGCTATGCCGACCGGGTGAACGTGATGTATGCCGGACGGATCGTTGAACAGGCAAACGCCGACGACCTCTACGAGCGGCCGCGCCATCCCTATACCATCGGTCTTTTGCAGTCGGTCCCGCGCCTCGATCAGGAAATTGGCGGCCGCCTGATACCCATTGACGGTCAACCGCCCAATCCCCTGAATATGCCGCCGGGTTGCCCCTTCCAGCCCCGCTGCCGGTTCGCGGTCGGCCAATGCGAGCGCGAATTGCCAGCCCTAAGACCGTTGGGCGAAGGCCAGTCCGTTGCCTGCTGGGTGGATGTCGATGGTTGAAAATAATGCCCCGTTGGTTGAGGTTACGGACCTGGAAGTTGGATTTCCCGTCGGCACCGGGCTGCTGCGCGGTGGCAAACGGGGCACGCTCATGGCTGTCGATGGGGTCGATTTGCACCTGATGCGGGGTGAAACCCTCGGCCTGGTTGGTGAAAGCGGTTGCGGCAAATCCACCCTGGGCCGGGCCGTTCTGCAACTGATCAGGCCGACGGCGGGCCGCGTCATGTTCGACGGCCGCGATCTGATGGCGGAGACGGAACCGACCATGCGCCCCTTGCGCCGGCGTATGCAAATGATCTTCCAGGATCCGTTCGGTTCCCTCAACCCGCGCATGTCGGTCGGGGCGGCGGTCGCGGAACCGATGTTTATCCATGGCCTTGCGGACGCGACCGATTGGCGTGAAAAAGTCTCGGAACTGTTCGCGATGGTGGGCCTTGATCCATCCATGATTGACCGTTACCCGCACGAATTCAGCGGCGGTCAGCGGCAACGGATCGGCGTCGCCCGGGCCTTGGCGCCAAAGCCCGATTTCATTGTCTGCGACGAACCGGTCTCGGCCCTTGATGTCTCGATCCAGGCGCAAATCGTCAATCGGCTGTAAGATCTGCGCGTGACTTTGGCGCTGACCTATCTGTTTATCGCCCATGACCGGGGGGTGATCCGCCATATCAGCGACCGGGTGGCGGTGATGTATTTGGGCCGCATTGTTGAAATCGCGCCCAAGGGCGATCTGTATCAATCACCCCTGCATCCCTATACCCAAGCCTTGTTATCGGCGGTGCCGATCCCGGACCGCAAGATTGAGTCGAACCGCCAGCGCACTCTGCTGCAAGGCGAAGTGCCAAGCCCCCTCAACCCGCCGAGTGGCTGCGCCCTGCATCCGCGCTGTCCCCAGGTCAAGCCGATCTGTCAAAACGTCCGCCCAAGTCTGCAAAAACAGGCGGATGGCCATATGGTCGCCTGCCATCTGTACGGCGAAGGTTAGAGCATTTTCAATGCAGTCTGAACCACCCGCTCCCCCTCCCGGCCACCCACTGGGATCATAATCTATGGGTGGCCGGGAGGGGGAGCGGGTGGCTCGGCGATTCAACGTTAGTTGAATACGCTCTTGATTTTCACCTCAGCGGTAGATCGGCGTCAGCTCCGTTGCCAGTGCGGCCAGATCGGGGGGCGCAACGATGGCGCCGTCTTCCACGATGCGTTGGCCATCCAGTTCGATGGTTTGCATATACAGCACGGCGTCGGGGTGGTTTTCGCCGCCCCCCGGTACCCACCAGGGCAGGCCCATGCCGATGGCGTCGTTGCCCATGGTCCGCATCTCCTCGATGAAGGAACGGCCCGTGGCGCGGGCGGCGGGGTGAATGCCGTGGGTGAAATGAATGACATAGCCGTATTCACCGTCCGCCGCGCGGCGCAGGGCCCTGTCGGCGACCATGCGTTCGTTGCCGCCGCCCCGAATGTTCTGGATTTTGCCGTCCACTTCCAGGATCATGGGCGTCGCCAGGGGGGTGTAGTATTCATGAAATACCGAGCCGACCTGAATGGTGCCCTGGACGCTTTCCACGTCCGGGAACATGGTGCAGGCGCCCGGCACCAGATAAAAACCGGGTTTATCGCCGCGCCGGGGTTTTTCAATGCCGCGCTGACCCAGAATGAAGGTAACATCCGTGGCGCCGCCGTCGGTGATCCGCACGGTCTTGCCGATGGCTTGGTTGATTAACTCATCGAACCGTTTGTGCACGCCATAACAGCTATCCAGATCGGCCTGGCCGAATAATCGTTCCAGGCCGCCGGCATTCATGTCGCCGCCCAACAGGTAGCGGATGCGCTCTGATTTCATGGCCTCGTCGAACAGGGAGGAGCCGGCAAGATAGGGAAAGGTCAAATCTATCCATACATCACAGGCCAGCGCCGCGGCGCTTAAGGTTGCGGTAATGTAGGGATCCGCCAGGCGCCCTTGAAAGGGCAGCGGCGGCATCATCAAGATCGCCGCCTTTGCCTCCGCTCCCTGGGCGGCGGTAAGAACTGCGTTCGCCACGGCGCCATCACCGGCGGTATCGGCGGTGATCAGTACGCTCTCGCCGGTGGTTACGCCCATGTAGTCACGCACCAAAACCTCCGCCGCCCGGCCCAGCCCGGCGGTCATTCCGCGGCCTCCCGGCCGTTGCCGCCGATAATACGGTCCAGATAGCCATTGAGGAAATTATGCAGGGGGCGCTCCAGCACGCTCAAACGGCCCGGTTTATAGGCCGGCGAGTTCATGGCGGCCTGCATGGAGACAAGCATGGAACGGTCCTCCTCCAGCACCTCCAATTGGTAGTCGTGGTAGATCTTCAGGGTCTCTTCGATATCGGGGCGGTCGAAAAAACTCTCCGGGAACAGGTGATAGATGATGACCTGGGTATGGGCCTCGTCGATGGGCCAGGAGACCATGGGGCGAATGCAGTCGATGCGGCCGAAAATGGTCAGATTGGGCGGCAGATATCCGGTGCAGGCAAAAGAGTGGGGGCGGTCCTCCAGCCAGGGCATCTTGCCCAGCAGGGGCTCGGCCCCAGGCGTCGGCGGTCCGGCGTCATAAAAGATGCTGAGGCCGCCATCGGACCTGGCGTGCACGTTTTCATCCTGCCAGGCAAAATTGGCCCCGAAGGTGTTCGCATGCAGGACGTTCACATGATAAAAATCCATCAGATTTTCATGCACGAACTTCCAATTGCAATCCAGTTCCATGACCATGCGGTTGCCCAGGCGGCATTTCTCCATGCCCAGAAATGCGAAATCCGTCTCGAACGCCTCTATGGCCTCCACCAGGGGCCGGGCCTCGGCATCGAAATTGACGAAGATATTGCCGCGCCAGACTTCCAGGCGCAGGGGGCGCAGGCGGCAGGACTTGAGATCGAAGCCTTCCGTATCCCCCATATATGCGGCGCCGGTCAGGGCGCCATCCAGTCCATAGACCCAGCCATGGTAGGGGCATTTGAAGGACCGCGTATTGCCGCTGCCGGAAGCGACCTCGACCCCGCGATGGACGCACATGTTGTAACAGGCGTGCAGTTCGCCGCCCTTGTCACGGGCGATGATGATCGGTTCGCCGACCACGCGCAGGGTGTGATAATCGCCGGGATTGGCCAATTCCTCGACCCGGGCCACGAACAGCCATTCCCGCATGAAATAGACCTCGGCCTCCCGGCGGAAGATTTCCGGCGAGGTATAGATCTCTCCCGGTGCGTGGTGGGATTGATTTAGCGCCGCGCGGGTGGCGGCATAATCGGCGGAGTCGGTACGGGTGTCTGTCATGGGGTCTCTCCCTCCGCTTCAAGCGTAGAGGTATTATCGACGGCGGTCACTAGGTGAGCAAACAGCGCAAAGCGGGATTTGCCGTCCACGGCGCGGGTGATATGGCCTTGCCCGGTGGTATCTTCACCAATGAAGACCCCGCCGGGCCGTACCTCACGCTGCCTACCATCGCCGTTCTCCACGCCAACGCCCCCCGTCAGGGGGAGGACGATTTGCCGTTGCGGCGCATTGTGAAATTCGTAATTCAAGTCACCGGATGCGAAGACGTACTGAACCCCTGATATGGCAATACCTTCCGTCATCAGACCATTGCCGTGCTCCCCAAAATATGGCCATGCCCCGTCCTCAAAATGCGAGCACCCGTCCTCGCCGGTGGCATTGATAAGGTACGGCAAGCTTTCTTGGGAGGCGGGCGGCGGGGGCGAATTTTCATGACCATCGGGGCCTTGTTGCAAAAGAACGACAGCCGCACTGAAAGGCTGCCCCTGGGCAACGCTTATATTTATTTCGGTGCCCGTCCGGCTGGTAATTTCGAGCACATCGCTGGTCTGAAAGGTGCGGACCTCGCCGTCGCCGGCTTCAATACTGACCGTCCCGTCCATGGCCAGGAACAACATTCCCTTCGACGCCGTTTTGAAATGGCCGGTAAACCCGCCCGGCCAGCGGTGGAAGCGAATTTCCGATGCTTCAATCACGCCCGATTGTTTTAAGGGGCCGTGGGTGCGGGTGTAGGGGATTATGGCGTCCTCGAACCGGCTTTGCCCACCGGCATCCATCATCCATCGTGCCAGGGCAACATGGTTGCCGTGTGCCTCGTTCATATTCCGTCCTCGCTTGCCCCTGTCAGTGGTACATTATCGTGCAAATTTGCCGTTGCCGCGAATAACCATTGCTTTAAGCTTTCATCCATTCCCGCCCGAAGGCCCTGAATAAGGGCCGGCCCCATACGAGAGAGCGCAATGACCGATCAAGTGGAAATCGAAATTGACGGCGGCGTCGCCCTCCTCACCCTCAACAATCCGCCCTTGAACCTGGCGACCCTGGCCTCGACCCGGCAATTGAATGGGGCGCTGGACCAACTGGCCGCCGATCCGGCGTTGCTGGTATTGGTCATCCGGGGCGCGGGTGAGCGGGCGTTTAGCGCCGGTTCTGACATCAGCGAATTTCCCGCCTATCTGGCGGCTGGTGACGTGGTCGAGAAAAAACTGCGTTATGAAAATGAAACCCTGGTCAAACTCGATGGTTTTCCAAAACCCACCATCGCGGCGTTGAACGGCCTGGCCTATGGCGGCGGCCTGGAGCTGGCCGTGTGCTGCGATCTGATCGTGGCGGACGAGACCGCGAAGCTGTCCCTGCCCGAGATCAAGCTTGGCGTATTTCCAGGTTCGGGGGGCACCTTGCGGGTGACCCGGCGCATCGGTACGGCGCGGGCCAAGGAGATGATGTTTCTGGGCGAGCCGATCACGGCGGCCCAGGCGCTGGACTGGGGTCTGATCAACCGGGTGGCGGGCCGGGGCGGGGCCGTGGAGGGGGCAATGGCGCTGGCCAGGGAGCTTGCCGAACGCCCCAACGTGGCCCTGCAAGCCTGCAAGCAAGCCATCGATCAATCCTTTGAATTGACCGAGGATGCGGCGATTGAACAGATTTTATCGCTGATGGAACGTACCTTCGCCTCCGATGACGGCCGGGAAGGCGTGCGGGCATTTTTCGCCAAGGAAGATCCGAAATTCAAACACAGATGATGTTTAAAAATGTCAGGAGATAGGTAATGGGCACTATTAGCGAAACCGGCGAGCGGGCCATTTACGGCGGCATGGACCCGGTGGAATGGGATTTACGCGTGGAACTGGCCTGTGCCTTCCGCATCAACGCCTATCTGGGCTGGGAAGATGCCATCAACACCCATACCTCCATGCGCATACCGGGCCCGGAACATCATTTTTTACTGAACCCGTTCGGCCCGCGGTTTGACGAGATCAAGGCCTCGGATCTGGTGAAAGTTGACCAGAATGGCGAAGTTATCGGCGGAAAAACCGAAAACCCCTTGAACGAAGCTGGCTTCGTGATCCATAGCGCCATTCATATGCGCCGCGAGGATGCCCATTGCGTCCTGCACACCCATACCTTGCCCGGAATGGCCGTGGCGGCCATGGCCGATGGCCTGCTGCCCATTGGCCTATTCGCCCTGGGTTTCCACGAATGCCTCTCCTACCACGAATTCGAGGGCGCTTCGGGTAAGCATAATCTGTCCGAACAGGACCGTCTGGCCCAAAGCCTGGGCCCGGACAACAACGCCATGATCATGCGCGCCCACGGCCTGCTCACCGTCGGGCGCACGGTGGCGGAGGCGTTCGTGTGGATGTACCGCCTCAACAAGGCCTGCGAAGTACAGGTAATGACCCACGGAGCGGGCGGCGGCTACGTCCAGCCGTCGAAGCAGGCGGCGGAATACACCGCCAAGGCGACCCTGGATTACGTCACGACGTACGGCACGAAAGGTCCGGGCGGCGAAGATTTCGCGGCCTTCATGCGGCTGATGGACCAACAGGATCCATCGTTCCGGGATTGAGGATGGCGCGGTCAAGTTGATGCTCGCCGCCCATGGGCGTAAAATAGTGGGAATAGAAAAAATTTTTGCAATAGGAGTGACATCATGGCGGAATTGAACGGATCGGAAATCCTGGCGAAGGCGTTGAAGCGGGAAGGGGTGGACGAATTGTTCTTCCTCATGGGCGGGCCCATGCTGGCGGCGGAGGCGGCCTCCATCAACGAGGGCATCCGCTGCATCGATGTGCGCCATGAACAGGCCGCCGCCATGATGGCCCAGGCCTACACCCGCCTGCGTCAGCGCCCCGGTGTTTGCATGGCCGCCTCGGGCCCCGCGACCATCAATCTCTCCACCGGTCTGGCCAATGCCTTGATCGATTGCTGCCCCGTGGTGGCCCTGGGCGGGGCCGGTCCTGTCTCGGGCTATGGCCGCCAGGTCTTTCAGGAAATCGACCAGATGGAAATCATGTCCGGTTGCGTGAAGTACGCCGCCCGGGTGCATGACGCCCGGCGCATCCCCGAAATGCTGAATACCGCCATGCAGCGCGCCATGTCGGGCAAGCCAGGCCCGGTCTATCTCGACCTGCCGGGCGATGTGCTCTACCAGATGGTCGATGAGGACAAGATCGATTGGTCCCTGTCCGGCCGGCCGATCCTCGGTGCGCGTCCCCCCGCCGATCCGGCACAGATCGAGGAACTGGTGGCCGCCCTGAACAAGGCCGAACGCCCGGTGCTGCTCTCGGGCAGCGGTGTCATCTGGTCCCAGGCCTGGGAGGAGATGGAGGCTCTGGTCGATGCCACGGGCATTCCGTTCTACACCACGCCCCAGGGCCGTGGCGTGGTGCCGGAGGATCATCCCTGCTGCTTCCCCTCCGCCCGCTCAACGGCGTTTCGGGACGCGGATTTGATCGCCGTTATCGGCACGCGGCTGAATTATATCGTGGCCCACCTGGCCGCGCCCCGCTTCTCTGGGGACGCGGTCATTGCCCGCATCGATATTGACGTCGATGAAATCGCCGAGAGCCCCCGGCCCCTTGATATAGGCATCGTTGCCGATGCCAAGAAGGCGTTGGGGCAATTGAACGCAGCCTTGGTCGGCAAGGTTGATCCCGCGCGTTATGAACATTGGCGCAATACCCTGGCCGAAAAGGAAGCCTCCAAACGGGCCGGTCCAGGCAGCAACAGCCTCTCGGACGCGGTGCCGATCCATCCCTTGCGGCTATGCGAGGAAGTCAAAAACTTCATGGACCGGGATGCTATTCTGGTGGTGGATGGCCAGGAGATTTTGAACTATGGCCGCCAGTCCATGCCGACCCATGCGCCCGGCCATCGCTTGAATTCGGGGCCCTTTGGTACCATGGGCGTGGGCTTGCCCTTCGGCATTGGCGCCAAGGTGGCGAAGCCGGACACCCAGGTTATCGTGGTGCATGGCGACGGCTCCTTCGGCCTGAACGCCATGGAACTGGACACGGCGGTGCGCCACAACATCCCCGTACTGGTGGTGATCAGCCTGAACGGCGGCTGGACCGCCGACCCGGACAAGAACAAGCCAGGCCGTGAACTGGGCTACACCCGCTACGACCAAATGGCCGAAGCCTTGGGCTGCTACAGTGAGTATGTGGAGGAACCGGGCGAGATTCAGGCCGCATTGGTGCGGGCCCAGGCTGAAGTGGATAAAGGCCGTGTCGCCGTGGTTAACGTCAAGACGGACTGGGCGGCCCAGGCGGTAACGCAACGGTTTGCCAGTTACACCACCTAAAATCCTGCCTCGGGATTTTCCAGGTAGGTTTCCTCGGCTGGGGTGTTGGCCCGGCCGAGGGCCTTGTTTCGGTGCGGGAAGCGGCCATGATCGGCGATGATCTGGCGGTGTTTCACCATGCTGTCATAGCCTTTGTCGCCGTTCTCCGTGCCCCGCAGGGCGGCGAATAGCTCCATGCCCCGGTCTTGGCTGGCCAGGTCTTCGGCATGCTGAAAAGGCAGCATGAAGAATTTGGCGACAACCGGGTCCAATTCTTCGTGCCAGCCCGCTTCGATGGCCCGTCTTGCGAAACCCAGCGCCTTGCCGTCGGTGGCGAAGGCCTGGGCGCTTCCCCGATAAATGTTGCGGGTGAATTGATCCAATAAAAGGCACAGCGCCAGGGCGCCGTCCAGGCTATGGACCCAATGGTCCAGATGGCCCGCCGCCGCCGCCTCGATGGTAGGGCCGAAGATGGCGCGTATTTCGGCGTCGAACTCCGATCCACCCGCATCCTGACGGGCGAACCAGATTTTGCGTGGCTGCCCCCGATCGGGTGAACCGGGTGGGCCGAACCAGAAATCCAGCACCTCGCGGCGGCTTTTCACGCCGGTGGCGGCTAACTCGCACTCCCGCACATAGCCTTCGATGCGCTGCCGCCAGTCATCGGGGAAAGGGTGCGCCTTGATCTTGGCCGTGTGCACATCCGTCACCAACGCGGCGGTGAAGGAGGCCGTGCAAACCAAAGGGCCGCCGACCTTGGTCATTTCAAAGCGGTGGGTGATGGAGGATTTGCCCAGCTTTTCCACGAAGATGGCAATATCCAGCCGCTCGCCGACGACGATGGGTGCATGAAAATCGAAATGCAGGGAGACCGCCGGATTGCCCATGTTTTGCTGCTTCAGTTGATAAAACGTATGCCCCAGCACGGCCTCGTACCAAACCTCCAGGGCGTCGATGGCGATGGGTATGAAGCTGCCCGTATAGGCAATTTCGGCGGTGTCGCTGTCGCCCCAGTTGATGCGCCGGCGCATGGTAAAGGGAATGTCCCGTTGCGGCTTTTGGCCGTCGAAATCGGACGTGGGGATGGGATCTTGGTCTGAATCATACATCGCCCCATTATGCATTCATGGCGGTTATTGCCAATCACGGGTAAGCTGGCGGACACAATATTTCTTATTCCCCGCCATTCGAGGTCCATCCGACATGACGACGACAGATGCGGTGCGACCTGATGAGCGCGTACCGGGCCCCATGCCATGGCTGTTGATTGCCGCGACCTGCCTCGCCACTTTCGCCATTACCGCCAGCGGCGCTACCCGGTCACCTTTTCTCATAACCATGTCCCGGGATTTGGATGTGGGTCTGGCGGCGATTGCCAACTTGTTCGGCCTGACCTCCATTGCCTGGGGTCTGACGTCATTCATTGCCGGCGTCGGTTCGGACCGTTTTGGGCGCCGGCCCTTTCTCGTGGCTGCGCCGATTGCCCTGGCTGGAGCATTAGTCGGCGTTGGCCTGGGACAGAGTTTTCTATGGGTAGCCATATGGGCGACGGTCGCGGGCGGCTGCAGCGGCCTGTTCACGGGCGTCAGCATGGCGGAGATCGCCGGCCGCGTGACCGACCGCCAGCGTGGCCGGGCGCTCGGCTGGGTCATGGCCGGACAATCCATGACCCTGCTGGTCGGCGTGCCCATGGCTTCCTGGATTGGCGCCAGTGTCGGATGGCGCGGCGTTAATTATTGCGTTGCCGGACTTTCACTGGTCGGCGCCCTGGCGATGTTCTCGGTCACCGCATCGGTTACCAGATCGGGTGCGGCGAAAGCGGCAGCCAATCCGCCCCCGTTGCGAACCGCGCTGTCCGGGACGGTCATCCGCCTTTTGGGTTGTGTCATTGCCGAACGCATCTGTTTCGGCCTGGCCGCCGTCTACTACGCCACGTTTATGTTGCAGACCTATGATCTGTCCTTGCAGGCCTTGGCGCTACCATTGGCCATCTTCGCGGCCGGCAATATCCTGGGCACCATCGGCGGCGGACAGCTTGGCGATCGGATCAGAAACCGCATGTTGACCTTCGCCACGGCGCTGATCGGCGCGGGCATCATGGCGGTGCTGCTGTTTGGTTGGCAGGTGGGTGTTGCCGTGTCGACCGCTCTGGGCTTTGCCTTCATGTTCACCAATGCCCTCTCCCGGCCCTCCTTGATGGCGTCCCTGGCTAATGTTCCAGCGGAAGTCCGGGGCACGGTCATGGGCCTGAACAGCACCGCCGCCTCCGCCGGCTGGCTGGGCGCGGCGGCCATTGGGGGTTGGATATTGTCCACTGTCGGGTTCGCCGGTTTCGGACCCTTTTCGGCGCTGCTGGCCATAGTGGGCGCAATCCTGGCATTATCGGTCCGGCGATGATGGGAGGGGTGGATGCCCGAGACTTATAAATTGACGATCAATGGCGTGGCGCGGGAGGTTGTGGCGGGCGCCGCGTTGCCCCTGATCTATGTGCTGCGCAATGAACTGGGCCTGATGGGTACGCGTTACGGCTGCGGGCTGGAGCAATGCGGCAGTTGCATGGTGCTGATCGATGGCGAACCAAGTTATGCCTGCACCCGGGCCATGGATTCCATGGCCGGGCGGGATGTGCGGACGGTCGAAGGGATGGGCACTGTGGCCGCACCGCACCCCTTGCAGCAGGCTTTTATCGATGAACAGGCTGGGCAATGTGGCTATTGCCTCTCCGGCATCCTGATCAGCGCCATGGCCCTGCTGGAGCGCAACCCGGATCCCAGCCGGGCTCATATCACGGCGGCCCTGGATGGCCATTTGTGCCGTTGTGGGGCCCATGAACGCATCATCCGGGCCATAGGCCGCGCCGCCGCCGTGATGCGCGGGGAGGAGAGGCCATGAAACCCGCGAACCTCACCATCAATCCACGTTTTGACACATGGCTGAAATTCCAGGCGGACGAAACCGTGCGCGTCGCTACCGGCAAGGTGGAGATCGGCCAGGGCGTGGTCACCGCGCTATCGCAAATCGCGGCGGAAGAATTGGATTTGTCATTGTCCCAGGTTGTCATTCTGGCGGGGGATACCGATCAGGGACCGAACGAGCGTTATACCTCGTCCAGCCTGTCGATCATGGATTCAGGCGCGGCGATCCGCGCGGTATGTGCCGAGGCCCGGGCCCTGTTGTTGAGACGGGCGGCGCTGCGTCTGAACTGCGGCGGCGAGCAATTATCCGTTGAGGAGGGCGCATTTTTGGTCGATGGCGCGTCCACCGGCCTGACCTATTGGGATCTGGCAAATGATGTGGATTGGAGCCAGGCGCCAACAGGCGAGGCGATACCCAAGGCGACCCAGGACTATCGGATCGTTGGCCAGAGCATTCCCCGCCATGACTTGCCGGAAAAACTCACCGGCCGGGCCTTTATCCATGATTGGCTGCCCGATGGCGTGGTGCATGCCCGCGTCCTGCGTCAACCGGGCCGGGGCGCCGTACTGCAGTCCCTTGATGAGGCGGCCATCAAACGCGCCGCCGGCGCCGATATCGAGGTGCTGCGGGAGGCGAATTTTGTCGCTTTCGTTGGCGCCGACGAAAGCGCGGTGGAAACGGCCGCCGCCGCCGCGCCGGAACACGCCCAATGGAGTGGCGCGCCGCAAATTAATCCGGATCAGCAGGAAGCCGCATGGCTACGGGATCAGCCCGCGATCGAGCGGAAATTCGGCGCCGAAGATGCCGCCGCGCCCCAGGGCGATCTGGTTGGCGAACTGGTTCAGGCGACGTTCTCCCGGCCGTACGTGGCGCACGCCTCCATGGCGCCGTCCTGTGCCCTGGCGTTATTCGAGGACGCCCATTTGACGATCTGGTCCCATGGCCAAGGCATGCACCCCTTGCGCGCCAATCTCGCCAATGTGGTCGGGCTACCGGAGGCGGCGATTACCGCCAGGCATATGAACGGTGCCGGCTGTTACGGCCACAATGGCGCCGACGATGCGGCGCTGGACGCGGCCCTTATCGCCATGCGGATGCCGGGCCGGCACATCCGCTTGCAATGGCGCCGGGAGGACGAGTTCGGTTTTGAGCCGTTCGGGCCGGCCATGCTGGTTGATATTTCCGTCCGCGTGGATGATGCCGGCCGGCCCAGTGACTGGACGGCCGAGATCTGGAGCCCGACGCATGTACAACGGCCCCTGCCGGACAGCGGCTCCCTGCTAGCGGCGGAGGCCTTGGAAAACCCACCGCCCGTACAAATTCCCGATGACCCGCCCGAGGAACGCGGCGGCGGCGGTACCCGCAACGCCAAGCCTTACTACGATATTCCCAACAGCCGCATCCACCACCACCTCGTCACCACGCCGCCCGTGCGTACCTCCGCCCTGCGGACCTTGGGCGCCTTGCCGAATGTCTTTGCCTTGGAGGCGATGATGGATGAGTTGGCCAGCAGGGCCGGTGAAGACCCCTTGGATTACCGTCTGTCCCTGCTGCCGGACCAACGGGCGCGCGCGGTGCTGGAGGAGGCCGCGGCGCGGGCGGATTGGCGCAGTCGTGGCGCGGGAGGCGAGGGGCGGGGCTTGGGGCTGGCATTTTCGCGCTACAAAAATACCGCCGCCTATGCCGCTGTCGTGGTTGCGCTTCATGTCGATGAAGAGGTGCATTTGGAGAAGATCTGCGTTGTGGCGGACACCGGCCTGGTGATTAACCCCGACGGCGTGCGCAACCAATTGGAAGGTGGCGTCGTGCAGGGGGCCTCATGGACCCTGAAGGAACAGGTTCAAATGCAAGGCCCAGGCGTCACTTCGCTGGATTGGGACAGCTATCCGATCCTGCGTTTCAGCGAGATCCCCGAGATCGAGGCCGAGGTTCTCGACCGACCGGAGGAACCCTCATTGGGGGTGGGTGAATGCGCCGTGTCGCCAACGGCCGCCGCCATCGGCAATGCCGTCGCCCATGCCCTGGGTGTGCGGATCCATCACATGCCCCTGTCGCGGCAGCGGATCATGGAGACCTTGCTGACCTAAACAATGCCTTTGTCTTGGGCCGGGGCTCCATGAATAGGGGGACACGTAACAAGTACATTTCCCCCTATTCACCCCCACGTTACGGCTGCCTCAGGCGGAGTATTGTGGGGACATGTACTTGTTACGTGTCCCCGGAATACGGTCAGCAGGGCACTTGGGTCGAAAATTCTAAACGATGCCTTTTTCCTGCAAGGCGGCGATGTCGTCGGCGTTCAAATCGAGGAGATCACCGTAGACGGCGGCGTTGTCGGCGCCCAGGTCGCGGGCGGTGTGCCGTACTTCGCCGGGCGTATTGGTCAGTTTCGGCACCACGTTTTGCAGTCGCACCTCGCCATAGTCGTCGTCCTGCACGGCCACGATGGCTTCGCGGGCCATGAATTGGGGATCCTTGAAAATCTGGGCGATGGAGTAAATCGGCGCCAAGGTACCGCCCTCCCGTTCGAAGGTTTCGATGGCCTCCGCCTGGGTGTGCGTGGCGAACCACTCGTTGAAGATCACGTCCAATTCGGCGCGGTGTTTAAACCGTTCCGGGTTGGAGGAATATTTCGGATCGTCCGGCATATCCGGCTGGCCGATGGCCCTGGCGTTGCCCTTGAAGGTCGCCTGGGTGCTGCCGGACAGAGAAACGAATTGGTCGTCCGAGGTCCGGAAGACATTGGCCGGCGCCGAGTAATGCGAGGCATTGCCGGTACGTTGGGGTTCCTCGCCCAACTGATCATATTGGATGGTTTGCGAATCCAGCAGGCGATAGGTTGCTTCCGTCATGGACAGATCAATTTCCTCGCCACCCTGTATGGTGCCCCGCGCCCGTCCCAGCAGTGCCATCAGTACGGCGTTGCAGGCAAACAAACCGCCAATGGAATCGCCGATGGGATAGCCGTTGTGCATGGGCGAGCGGTCCGGATCGCCGGTAATAAAGGCCAAGCCCGACATGGCCTCGAAGATCCGCGCGAAACCGGGCTTTTCGGCGTAAGGTCCGGTCTGACCGAAAGCCGTGGCCCGCAAAATGATCAGGTTCGGGTTGGCCTTCCACAAGGTTTCCTTGTCCAGGCCCCAGCGCGCCAGGGTGCCGGTGCGGAAGTTTTCCAACAACACGTCGAACTTCGGTAGCATTTTCAGCAACAATTCCGCGCCCTCGGCTTTGCGCAGATCCAGGGTGATGAATTTCTTGTTGCGGTTGGCGGCCTTCCACCAGACCGATTTGCCGTCCTTGAAGGGTGGGAAGGTGCGTAAACCATCGCCCGTGCCCGGCAATTCCGCCTTTACCACTTCAGCGCCGAAATCGGCCATCATGGTGCCGGCCAACGGGGCCGCGAGGATAGTTGCGATATCCAGAACCCGGATGCCGACCAAGGGACCACTCATGTTATTATGCCTTTATTTTTAGCTCGATGAATTTTCGTTTCCGAATAATAGGCTACAGCCGAACCCAGGCAAGACATTAGCGCATGTCGCGTTCAATTGAACGCGAGGCCATGCGCTAAAACCTTTAAGATCGAGCAACTTATCCGCATTCAATTGAATCCAATTGAATGCGGGTTGCTCTAGAGCA
>JAPYPT010000108.1 GCA_029937535.1 Alphaproteobacteria bacterium | reverse complement strand
TTTCCATGACGGAACCGGCGGTGGCCTCATCCGATGCGGGCAACCTGGAAACCACGATCATCCGCGACGGTGACGAATATGTCATCAACGGCCGCAAATGGTTCACCTCGAACGCCTTCAATCCCCTGTGCAAGGTCTTCGTGGTGATGGGCAAGACCGACCCCGACGCCGTGCGCCACAAACAGTTCTCGATGATCCTGGTGCCTAAAGACACCCCCGGCGTGATTTTGGAACGCCCGGTCCGCGTCTTCGGCGGCGTGCATTCGCCGGGCGGCCATGCTCAGGTGCATTACGACAATGTCCGCGTGCCGGCGGAAAATCTGATCCTGGGCGAAGGCCGGGGCTTTGAGATCGCGCAGGGCCGTCTTGGGCCGGGACGTTTTCAATATGCCATGATGTTTGTCGGCATGGCGGACCGCTGCCTTGAGTTGATGTGCCGCCGGGTTGAGGAACGGGACGCGTTCGGCGAAAGGTTGAGCCAGAAAACCTCCATCCAACACGACATCGCGCGTTCCCGCTGCGAGATCGAACAATGCCGCATGCTGGTCCTGACCGCCGCCGATAGAATGGACAAATACGGCCCCAAGGAAGCCCGCGACTATATCTCCATGGTCAAGATCATCGCCCCGAAAATGGCCTTCGACGTGGCCGACAGGGCGATCCAGGCTCATGGCGGCATGGGCTTTACCCAGGATACACCGCTGATCCATATCTACATGATGGCGCGCACCTGCCAAGTCGCCGACGGCCCGGACGAAGTCCACATGTCGCAACTGGCCCGGCGCACCATTCGGGATCTCTACTAGAGCAACCCGCATTCAATTGAATGCGGATAAGTTGCTCGACCTTAAAGGTTTTAGCGCATGGCCTCGCGTTCAATTGAACGCGACATGCGCTAGACGGTACGGATAAGGCCGGTCGCATCAATGGTGATCATTCCATCCACGATGTGGCCGGCCGCGCCGCTTTACGCCTCCTCCGCCGGGGCGATGTTGGGGATGCCTTCCATAAGTGAAGCCGGCACGGTCTCGATCAACTCGTCAATGGTGAACATGCCGTCCTCGGTATGCTTATAGATCGAGCGGGCTTCCTCGCCGAAGTAATAGGTATGGATCCGCGAGCGTTCCGCATGAAACAACTGGCCGTTCACATCGCGTGAATCATCCGTACACAGATAACCCACCATCGGCGCCACATATTCAGGGCCCGGCATGGCCATGCGCGATTCATATTGGGCCTGCGTCAACAGGCCCCGGTCCAGGCGCCGCTTCCAGCCTTCGATGACCGCATCGTTCACCGTCATGCGGGTCGCGGCCATGGGGCACATGGCGTTGGCGGTGATGCCATATCGCCCAGCCTCGCGCGCGATGGAGCGGGTCAGACCGATGATGCCGGCCTTGGCGGCGGCGTAGTTGCACTGCCCGACCGCGCCCTTGAAGGCATCGGAGGAGAAATTGACGATCCTGCCATAGCGCGCCCCGCGCATGACCTTGACGGCGTGGTGGCACATATTCCAATGACCCTTCAGATGCACCAGAATGACCTGATCGAAATCTTCTTCGGTCATGTTCCAAATCATCCGCTCGCGCAACATACCCGCCACGTTGACCAGGAAATCGATCTTGCCGTAGGTCTCCACGCACTGGCCCACCATGCGCCCGGCGTTGTCGTATACGGCGACGGAATCATAATTGGCCAGGGCGGTGCCGCCCGCATCCGAGATCGCGGCGACCACTTCGTCCGCCGGCCTTTCATCCGTGTCCTCGCCGCCACGCCCGACGCCGGGATCGTTGACGATGACATTGGCGCCTTCCTTGGCCAGCAGCAGCGCCACGTCGCGGCCAATACCGCGCCCGGCGCCCGTTACAATTCCCGATTTTCCTTCAAGATTCATGACATTTCCTCGCCTTTGTTTCCGCATTGAGTTTACACACTTTCAAATCTCCGTCACACCACCCGGCACCTTCAATCTTTCGGTGTTTTGCCATTATTCGTTCCATGATAGGTTTCTGATTGGTATTGACCTGGAAAGGGTACTGGATATGCAAAAATTGATGAGTGGTCTGTCGTTTGCCGCAGTTTTGCTGTTCACTGCGATGGGGGCCGAGGCGGCGTCGGAAGCCAGCAAGGCGCCGACCCAAGTGGAAGGCGCGACACTGGTTAGTCCGGCGGAGGCCAAGACGCTTTGGGATCGCGAGGTTAAGTTCATCGATGTGCGGGCGCTGGCGGGTTTTGAACAAGGCCGCATCGCGGGCGCGATACATCTCGACTACATTGCCGATTTCAACCAGGAAGGCTTGCGGAAGGTCGCCAAGATCAGTGATGAAATCGTGATCTATTGCTCCGGTCCCACGTGAACCCGCTCCGCGAAAGCATGCGCACGGTCCGTGCGCTGGGGATACAAAAAAGTCTATTGATTTCGTGACGGCTATCCTGGCTGGATAAAGGCGGGTTTTCCGACCGTACCTTGAACAACGATGGAATTACCGGCCCGCGCCGACCTGATTTTTCAGTGTGAACGGAAACAGGCCCGTACGTAGCACAAGATAAAATTCGTTGCCGGCGGCCTTGCTGCCGTTTGGGTTACGATACACCACCATGCACGTTTCAGTCTTGAACCGGTCCCAATAATTGCATATCCGGTCGCCCGCGATCCGGCTTTGACCCGTGCCTTTCCAAAGGCCGGTCGCCGTCATCTTGCCATCGTCATCGCGGCTGATGGAGAATTTCAAACGCGAGGTTACGTTAAACCCGACCTGGGTCCGGCCGAAGGAAATCGCGCGCAGTTCATCCGCCTTCAGGCGATTGGCCCGGTTCAGATTCCATTCGACGTCAAACTCCGGCAAGCCGCCCCGCCGCAAACCTTCCCGCAGATGTTCGGCATCGTCTGCCCGCCGGTACGGGATATGCGCGATGTCGGTCGCACTGATCCGGCTTCGAAAATCAATGAGGGCCGCGTATTTTGGGTTTCTAAGCTTGTCGATAATCGGCGCGGCCTCGGAGGGGGTGTTTAAATAACCATAGGTTGCCACCAGAATACTTGAAATGTTCAGGTTTTCGGGCGCCAAACGGGCGGCGCGCTGAAATGCCCCTACCGCTCCCCGGTAGTTTTTGATGCTGAATTTGGCGAGACCCAGATAATAGAGCACATCGGCGGAAAAATTGGGATCAAGGCGCATGGCCCGCTCCATCAGCGGCACGGCTTCCTCCGCCCGGCCCGACAACACAAACGCCCTGGCCTTGGCGACATAACCGTCCGGGTCGTTGGTATCGAGGGCGATCGCCTTGTCCGCCTCGTCAATGGCCTTGTCGTGTTTGCGGTATTCCAGCGCTATCGCGGAGCTTACCTGATGGGCCAATGGCGACGGCCGTTTCAAGGCTTTTTCCAGATGTGTGATGGCCCGCTCGAACATACCATCGGGCGAGGCATCGAATTCCTGCTGCCAATTCTTATCGCGGGCCGAGAAATACAGCGAGGCCAGGGCCGCATGCGCCCGCGCATAATTGGGATCACGGGCCAAGGCCTGCTCGAAAAATGGCACCGCCTTGACGTAATCCTCCGGTGTCGTTTGAATGTAGTGCGCCCAGCCTCACAGAAAGGCGTCATGGGCCGCCACGCTCTCGGTCTCCCTGCCGGCCGTGCGGGCCTTGTCACCCGCGGTCAGGGTGACGGCAAGGGCCGAGACGATCTTGGCCGTCACCTTGTCCTGCAAGGAAAAGATGTCCCGCATGGCGCCGTCATAACGGTCCGCCCAAAGGTGGGCGCCGGTTTCGCCATCGATTAGCTGGACATTGATGCGGATCGTATCGCCGCCGCGGCGGACGGAGCCTTCGAGGATGTACCTGACGCCGAGTTTGCGGGCCACGTCCTTGATATCGAATTTCTGGCCCTTGAATTGAAACGATGAATTCCGCGCGATCACCACCAAGCCGGAAATCTTCGATAGATCGGTAATGATATCCTCGGACATGCCGTCGGCGAAATATTCCTGCTCCTTGTCCGTGCTCAAATTATCGAAGGGCAGAACGGCGATGGAAGGTTTTCCGTCCCTGGCGGCCGCATTGGAGATGGTGGGTGCGGGAGTGGTTGGCGCAGAGGACCAGACGCCGTCGAACCAAAAAAATCCGCCGCCGACAACCATAAGGATCGCGGCCAGGCCCAGGCCGGCCAGCCAACGCCGCGCGCCTTTCGATTGTATTTCGAGCGTCCCGCCCCGGCTGGTCCCTTGTTGCAGAAACTTAAACACCCGGACCGGGCGGGCCATGTTCTTGACCTGGATTTCACCCAAATCTTCCAGGGCAATGTCCATGCGATCGCGGACCTGGTCACGGGCCGCCCGCGAGAGGCAAAAGCCGCCTGGCTCGGAAAGGCCTTCCAGACGGGCCGCCACATTGACACCATCGCCCAGCAGATCGCCGTCCTGTTCAATCACATCGCCAATATTGATCCCGACGCGGAATAAAATACGCCGGTCCACGGGCGTCGATTGATTGCGTTCGGCCATGGCGCCTTGGACTTCCATGACGCAGCGCACGGCTTCCACGGCACTGGGAAACTCAATCAGCAGGCTGTCGCCGGCGGTATTGGCGATCCGGCCCCGATATTGGGTAATTTTTGGCTCGATCAACTCATTGCGGTGCGCCCGTATAGCCGCAAGGGTGCCCTCCTCGTCGGCGGCGATCAGCCGCGAGTAACTCTCGACATCAGCCGCGACAATCGTGGTCAATCTGCGGATCACATCATCCGCCATGCGCGCGGGCCCTCCCTGAATCTGGCAACACGGAGTTTAACATATGGCTCCCCACGCCACCAACGGCCTATCGGCGGGGCGCTCAACCAGATGTGACCTATCGTGATCCATTGAATTGATTCAGATCAAACCCGCGAGGTTGATTCAGTCGTCCAATACGAGGCGCGACGATGCGAATATAGGAGGCGATCATGGTCAACTTGCAGACACTGCCGCGCGACCGGCTCGAGGCCATGGCAGCCGCCGGGGCGCAGGTATTGGAATGCTACCGGGTGCTCGAAAAGGGCGGCTCGAACGTTGTCGCGGAGTTTCTTCGCGGGGAGGGCGAATTCTTTGAGTTCGACCATTACCCCAAGGGCGATGCCTACGATTCAGACACCCATTCGCAATATTACTACCATTCTCACCGGGAGGGCGAGCACGGCCATTTCCACACTTTTTTGCGGGAGAAAGGCATGCCGGAAAGTTGCCACCCCGTCGAGCAGTCGGAAGCCGAATTCATGCGGGAGCGGGATGACAAGTTGAGCCATCTCATCGCCATCTCCATGGACCGGGCCGGCTTCCCCATCGGCCTGTTCACCACCAACCGCTGGATCACCGCCGACAACTGGTATGAAGCGGACGACGTCATCAAAATGCTGGACCGCTTCGAAATGGATCTCTCCTGGCCGTCCTGGCCGGGCAATATCTGGGTCACCGCCATGCTGCGCCTGTTCCGGCCGCAAATCGAGGAACTGGTCCGCCAGCGCGACGGTACCGTGGCGGACTGGCAGAAATCCCACCCCGAAAACGATGCCTTCGAGGACCGCGCCTGCGACATCACCTCCTCGTGGAAAATCTCGGTCCCCGCCCAGATCAGCCGGGTGAACCAGGCCCTCGCGCTTACCGGGGCCTAGGCTGCAACTTCAGCCGTGCGCCTCTCCTCCGCCAACCCGCGGCGGCGTTCGAGGAAGGCCGAGGTCCGCGCGCCCAGGGCCAACAGGGATGGCGTCACGAACAGGGTCAGCAGGGTGGCAAAGCTGAGGCCGAAGGCCACGGCTGTCGAGAGCTGCACCCACCATTGCGTGGACGGCGCGCCGACGGCGATGTCCCGGGCGACGAAATCGATGTTGACCTGAAACACCATGGGGAGGAGGCCAAAGATCGTCGTCACCGTGGTCAGCAACACCGGTCGCAGACGCTGGGTGCCGGTGCGGACCACGGCCTCCATGGGCTCCATGCCGGATTTTACCAAGCGGGCATAGGTGTCGATCAGCACGATATTGTTGTTCACCACGATACCGGCCAGGGCGATGACGCCAATGCCGGTCATGACAATGCCAAAGGCCTGGCCAGTGATGATCAGGCCGGCCATGACACCCACCGTGGACATGATCACCGCCGTCAGGATCAGCAGCGCATGATAAAAGCTGTTGAACTGGGTGATCAAGATGATCGCCATGATGAACAGCGCGATGCCAAAAGCTTTCTTGAGGAACTCCGCCGCCTCTTTTTGGTCCCTGTCGGCGCCCTTGAAGCGGATATCAACCTCGTCATCGAAACTTTGCGTGGCCATCCAGGCGCGGATTTCATTGACCTTGTCGTCGGGCAACAGCCCCTCGGCCACGCTGGCCTGCACTTTCATCACGCGCTGGCCGTCACTGCGGCGCAGCAGGCCCGAACGTTGCTGGGGCGAACGGGAGACGAAGTTCGAGATCGGCACCTGGCCGTGGCTGGTCTGCACCCGCAATTGATCGAGCTGATCGATGTTGCGGTATTCAATGGGGAAACGGATTCGGATATCCACTTCCTCGTCCGCGTCGTCGGGCCGGTATTCGCCGACCTTGATGCCGTTGGTGACCAATTGCACCACCTTGCCCACGGTCAGGATATCGGCGTTGAAACGGCCCGCTTGCGCCCGGTCGACCTTAATCTGCCATTCGATACCGGGTAGGGCACGGCTGTCTTCCACATCGAGCAGGCCGTCGATCGATTGCAGCTTTTCGCGGAACCGCGCGACCAGGGCGTCCAGTCGTTCGGGGAAGCGGGAGCGGAATTCGATCTGGATATCCTTGCCCGTCGGCGGGCCCACGTCGGGCTCGCGCGGCTCCACCCAAACGCCGGCCAAATGCGCCGTGCGTTGACGCACCTCCGCCATGAGCTGGGCCGAGGTCGGGCGCTTGTCCCAATCGGCGAATTCAATAAAAATGGTGCCGATCACGTCCTGAGCCTGGTCCTCGCCGCGGGCCGACCCGCCGGTGCGGGCGTAAATCGTGCGGATACCCCTGATCCCCATCAACTCCGCCTCGACCTCGCGGACCAGAACATCCTTCTCCCGGGTCGACATATTTCCCCGCGCATGCACGTGGATCAGGCTTTGCTCCGGCTCCACGTTGGGAAAGAACTCAACCCCCTTGCCCGCCGACCAATAGGCGCCCTGCACCCCGACCAGGATGACAATTGCCGCGAGAAGAACCAGAACGGGTCGGCGGATCAGAAACCACAAGGCCCGCGCGTACATGCCGGTGAAGCCGGGCAGATTGCGCACATCGCCATCTTCCGATGCCGCCAGGGCGGACAGCGTTTCGGGGTTGGCGGAACCCGCCTTGCCGATCAGGCCGCCAAGGGTGGGCACGAAGATCAACGCCATCATCAAGGACCCGGTCAAGGTTACGACCAGGGTTATGGGCAGGAACTTCATGAACTCGCCCACCACGCCGGGCCAGAACACCAACGGCATGAAGGCGGCCAAAGTGGTCGCGGTGGAGGCGATGATGGGCCAGGCCATGCGCCGGGCGGCCATGGCATAGGCCTCGCGCCTGGGCAGTCCCTCGGCCAGTTTGCGATCGGCATATTCAGTGACCACGATGGCGCCATCCACCAACATGCCCACGGACAGGATCAAGGCGAACAGAACCACGATGTTGACGGTCAGCCCCATGGAATCCAAGACCAGAATGCCAAACAGGAACGAGGCCGGGATGGCCAGGCCGACCAAACCGGCGGTACGCAGACCAAGGGTGGCGACAACGACGATCATGACCAGCAGAATGGCGCTCAGCACATTGTTCTGCAGATCATCCAGCATGCGGCGGATATTTCTGGATTCATCCTGAATGAAGTTGACCTGCACGCCGGCTGGCCAGCTTTTGGCGCGCTCGGTGACCAGGGCGCGCACCTGATCGATGGTTTCAATGACATTTTCGCCCAGGCGTTTCTTGATCTCCAGGGTAATGCCGCGCTGGCCGTTGATGCGGGCGAATGTATCGGCGTCGCGAAAGGTCCGTCGGACCGTCGTTATATCGGCCAGGGTGATGACGCCATCGCCAAACGCCTTGATGGGCAGATCCAGCACATCGCGGGCGGTCTCGAACAGGCCTGGTACCTTGATGGCGAAACGGCCCTTGCCCGTATCCATGGCGCCCGCCGCGATAAGCTGATTGTTCCGGCTCACCGCCCTGACCAGCTCTTCCTGGCTGATGTCGTAGCTTTCCAGGCGCACCGGATCGACCAGAACTTCCAGCATCTCCTTCCGCTCGCCGGCAATATCGGCCTCCAGGACGCCGGGCATGGCCTCCAGTTCGTCCTGCAGATCCCGGGCCAGGCGCAGCAAGGTGCGCTCGGGCACATCGCCCGCGAGGGTCACCACCAGAACCGGGAACAGCCCGACGTTGACTTCATGGGCCGTGGGCTCTTCGGTTTCGCCGGGCAGGTCGGGTTTGACCAGATCGATGGCCTCGCGCACATCGCGCAAGGCCTGGTCCACGTCAAATCCGGCATCGAACTCCAGCAGCACCGAGGCCTTGCCGGTCTCGGCCCGGCTGCGCATTTCCTTGATGCCCTCGATGGAGCGCAACTCCTGCTCCATGGGCCGGACCAGCAAACGTTCGGCATCCTCGGGCGAGATGCCGTCGTGGGTCATGGACACATAGACAATGGGGATATTGATGTCCGGCTTGGATTCCTTCGGAATGGTCAGATACGAGCCCAAGCCGGCGATCAGAACCAAAACCAGGATCGACAGGACACTGCGGGAATGATGGACCGCCGCATCGATGATGGCGTTCATGAGGCCGGCGCTCCCGGCGTCTTGCCGGCTTTCTTCTTGGCGCCGCCCGCGACCCGGACCCGGTCGCCATGACGCACGAATTCCTGGCCCACGACAATTATTTCGGCCTGTTCGGGCAGTCCCGCGACCCAGACGCCATCCTTGCCGCTGCCAATAATATTGACGGCATAAAAGGCCACCTTGCCGCCGGCCCCAACACAGCGCACGCCAACCGTGCCGCTGTTATTCAGGGTCAACACGGCCGGGGTAATGAAATGAGCCGGCATCTGCTCGGTCGGGAAGCGCAATTCGGCGGTGGTGCCGTGGCGCAGTTTGCGGTCCTGGTTGTCCACCAGCAATTCCACGCGATAGGTCCGCGTGGCGCCGTCCGCGATGGCGGCGATATAATGGATCCGGCCCTCGAGCGTCTGCCCGGTGACCAGGGTTGCCGTGCCCTTGCCCTTGCGTTTCAGGCGGCCGACCTCGTTTTCACTGATCTGGGCGACCACCAAAAATGGATCTTCATCCACCAGCATGGCGATCCCGCTGCCGTCCTTGACATAGGCGCCCAGCTCCACTTCCCGGCTGTCGACAATGGCGTCAAAGGGCGCCCGGATCACCGTGCGGGACAGGGCCACGTCCATCTGTTTGACCATGGCCCGGGCGGCATCGAGACGGGCGACGGCGCCGGAATATTGCGTCTCCGCCTTGTAGCCTTTTTTGCGCAATTTTTTTGCCGCCTGGAATTCCACTTCGCGCTGGCGCACCAGGGCCTTGGCTTCGGCCATATAGGCGTTGCGGTCGGCTACATCGATGCGCGCCAATTCATCGCCACGGCGCACCCGGCTGCCCTTTTGCACGGAAACCTTGACGATCCGGCCCTTGATTTCGGATTTTACCATAACCACGCGCTTGGCTTCCGTATGGCCGCGCGCCGTAACCTCGCGCCAATGCAGACGGGCCGTGGAGGCCTTGGTCCGCACGGCGGTCAGGGCGGCTTCACCACGTTCTGCATTGCGCTCGGCGACGGATAACGCCTGCCCCGGCGCCGCCCCATTGTCGGCCAGACCAATCCGGCCGCCGAATTCACCGCTCAGGACCCAGCCCGCCGCGACAACGGCAATGGCAATGGCGAGTAATATTGAAGTTCGCATCGTTTTAGAATTCCTCGCTAATCGGTGGCTCAGCTCGCGGATCAATCCGCGGTACCAACACGGTCGCTATCGATCTGCGACATCAAGGCTTCGCTTTCCACCAGATACCGGTTTTCTTCCAAATAGGCCGCCGCCGCCTCGTAGACAGCGCGGCCATAGCCGGCGACGAATTTCTGGGCGGCCGAGGAGCGGCCTTCCCGGCTGGTCAGCTCGGCGGTCAATCTTTGATGTTCCGCAATGCGCCGGTCGATCATTTCGGCGATCTGGCTGGCGTCCAGCAGATCCGCGAAACACATGGCAACCAAAAATTCCGAACGGACCCGGTCCCGCCCCGGCATGATATTCAGCTCCTCCACCAGGGTGAGGCGGCCATCCACCGTCAGGCTATAGACCTTCTTGTCGGGGCGCTTGGACTGGGCCTCGGTCTCGCACTCGACCAGACCCTCTTTTTGCAAGCGGCTCAGGGCCGGATAGATGGATCCGAACGAGGCGTCATAGAAATGGCTGAAGGTATCTTCCAGGCGTTTTTTGATTTCGTAACCCGATGCGTTGCCTAAACTCAACACCCCAAGGCACAATGTGCGCACATCCATTCGACCGCCACTCCTCGATTAAACATCAATTCTGCATATAGCAATTCGATATATTGATGTAAAGAGTACGTAACAAAAATATTCCAAAAACTCGAGAAGGGCTATTTAGGTGACATTGACTTAGGCGACATTGACCAGATCGTCATTGTAGCGGCCCGCCGCCAGTTCGCGGCCCAGATAGGCCGCGACGCTAGCCATGCCGCCCTCGCCGCCCATGCCACTGTGCCCCGTGGCGGCCAGGCGGGCTTCTGCTTCGGGATTATAGTTGGTGTTGGTGTTGATGTCGTAGGTCAGGGCATGGCCCGCCTCGCGGCCAAGTGCTGCATGGGTTCTGGGCGTCGCAATGCCGGCGGCTTGCAGGGCGGCGTATTGCGCCACCTTGGACAGCTCCAGACGAATGGCCCGGCTGCCATTGATGACCCGGCGGCCGTGGCCTTCCAGCCACTGGATGACAGCATCGGCGTATTCCGGGGCAAAACGGTGATCCCTGGTGTGGGCGGATGCGCTCATGCGGGAATAAAACACGCCCTGGGGCGGCGGGGCGGACAGATCAAACTGGCCGGCGGCCAGATGCCAATCCTGATAGGGCAGCCGGCGTTGATCCAATTCCGCCAACAACGGCGCGGTCCACGCGCTGTTTTCGTGCAATACATGAATATAGTCCATGAACCGGCTCCCTATTATACATATTTAATTAGTAATTTAATATTCTCCTTATAAATTTATGTGAATTATCCGAAATTGCAAGGCCGATTTGTATTTAACCGCCCAGTGCCACGGATGAGCCGCCGTCGACGGGCAGGGCCACGCCGGTGATAAAGCTGGCTTCGTCCGAACAAAGGAACAGCGCCGCATTGGCCACATCCCAGCCCGTGCCCATCTTGCCGCCCAAGGGCACTTTCGCATTGCGCCCGGCGACGATCTCTTCCCGGCTTTTGCCCAAGACCTTGACCCGGGTATCCACCGCCATGGGCGTATCCATCAGGCCCGGCAGGATGACATTGGCGCGGATGCCATATTTTGCGTTCTGGATGGCAAGTTGTTCCGTTAGCGCGATGACGGCTGATTTCGTGGTCTTGTAGGCGACCAGGGGATAGGCGGACCAGGCCGCCAGGGAGGAGATATTGACGATCGCGCCGCTGCCCTGCTCCCGCATGATGGGCAGGGTATGTTTGCAGGTCAGCACCATGCCGCGCAGGTTGACGGCGACGCAATGATCGAACGCCTCGACCGTGATCTCGGTGATTTCCGCGTCACCGCCAGCCAGGGAGACACCTACATTGTTGTGCAATATATCCAGACGCCCGTGCTGGCCCCGGCATTCGGCGATCGCCGCGGCGACCTCCCGTTCGTCCTTGACGTCCGCGGCCAGGGCCATCGCTTCGCCGCCCTCGTCCCGGATCATTGCGGCGGTGTCCTCGGCCGAGGCCAGATCACGGTCCACCGCCACCACCTTGGCGCCCTCGCGGGCGAATACCAACGCCGTGGCCCGGCCATTGCCCATGGTTTCGCCCGGGCTTTGCCCCGCCCCGACCACCATCGCAATTCTGTTCTCTAAACGCGTCATCGCCTCTTCCTCCGCTTTGAACTAATATTGTGGCTAGAGCAATTTTCAATTGACCGGGGTCGCTATCGCGACCTAAGCGATTGGTTTAATTGCTCTTCGTCTTAAGAGTCCGAGCATGTTTTAAATGAACATGCTCTTGGTAGTATAGACCACGGAGCGAAAATGCGATGAGCGATCAAACAAGCGTTTTGTTGACAGACCTGACTTTCCCCGAAGGCCCCCGCTGGCACGAGGGGCGGCTGTGGTTTTCCGATTTTTATGCCCATGAAGTCATCGCCTTGGGTTTGGACGGCAAGCGGGAGACCATGGTCGAGGTTCCGGGCCAGCCCTCGGGCCTGGGCTGGACCCCCGATGGCCGGCTGCTCGTGGTTTCCATGACCGACCGCCGCTTGCTGCGCCTGGACCCCGGCGGCCTGGTGGAGGTCGCGGACCTATCGGACCTGGCCGCCTTCCATTGCAACGACATGGTGGTGGATGGCGACGGTGGCGCCTATGTGGGCAATTTTGGTTTCAACAGTCACGCGGGCGAGCCCTACCAGGCCGCCGATCTGATCCGCGTCGATCCCGACGGCACAACGTCCATCGCCGCGAAAGGTCTGGCCTTTCCCAACGGCGCCGTCATCACGCCCGACGGCGGCACCCTGATCGTGGGCGAGACCAGGGGCAATATCCTCAGCGCCTGGGACCGGGCCGCGGACGGAAAATTAAGCAACCGCCGGGTCTGGGCCGACCTGGGCGGCGGTTTCCCCGACGGCATCTGCTTGGATGCGGACGGCGCCGTCTGGGTCGCCGACCCGCGCAACAAGGAGACCATCCGGGTGCTGGAGGGCGGCGAGGTCACCGACCGCATCTCCACCGGCGAATACGGCTCCTTCGCCTGCATGCTGGGCGGAGACGACCGGCGCACCCTGTTCATCTGCACCTGCCTGCAATCGGGTCCCGGCACGGCCGAACTACGCTCGGGCCGCATCGAAACCATCAAGGTCAATATTCCCGGCGCCGGCTGGCCCTAAGCCGGAGGCGCCCACCAACGCGGCGGCGGCGGCCCATTGGCGACAAGGCTGGCGGCAAAGCTGGCGACAACAATCCATATCATGCCAAGGGCGGCGGATATGGGGCCCATTTAACTCGTCCGCGCGGATAGAGTTTATACGGGCGGCGTAGGGGCCTTCACTTCCGCTGCTGGGGGCATAGCGACGATAATATTAGCAAATATTAACAGATCACTATTGACCCAAAGTGAGCATCGCTGGAACCCGATAGCCCGCCACGTCGGCGGCCAGGTTGGCGGCGAGTTCGCGGATAAGCTCGGTCATTCCGGCAGTCCAGCCTTGCGTAGTCCTTCGAGGAAGCGCTCAAGGTCCGGGAAAAAAGACAACTGCTCCCTGACCTGGCTTATGGTGTTGCCGGGAATGAGCTCCAGCAGGCGATCTATATCCTGGCGCGCTTCCTCCGAGCGGCCCAGCATGGCCAGGGCGGCGGCACGTTGGCGGAATACGGCGGGGTTGTCTGGGCTAATCCTGAAAACCTCGTCCGCCCGTTCGACGACCTCTTCATAGTGTCCGGCGACATAGACCCCAATATTGTATGTAAGCAGCCAGCTGGTCCACATGGGGTCCCTGGGGCTAAGCTGCGAAGCGGTCTCCATGTGCGTCCGCGCCGCCTCCATATCGCCTTTCAGGATCATTATATTGAGCGCCGCTCCATGGCCCCAGGCAAGATTTGGATTGAGGCGTAGCGCAGTTTCAACTTCGGCCGAACCTTGTTCGATTTCGTTGTCATGGTAGGCATAATAAATACCCAGCGCCAAGCGGGCGACCGCATCGTCCGGGTCGAGGGCAACCGCCCGCAGCGCAAAGGACTTGGCGGCCTTTCTTTCCACCTTGATGTCGCCGCCCCAACCGTAGATTGAGCCGATGCCCCGCGCCCAACACAACCAGGCCAGGGCCTGGGCATTGCCGGGGTCCAACTCAATGGCCTGGGTCAGAAAATTCTGCGCCTGCTCGTTGTTTTCCTTATCATGCAGACCCACCATGGGCCGCGCCCGCAACAACAAATCCCATGACCCCAACTCCGCCTCGGTCAACGCATTGGTACGGCGCAGTTCCGCCTCGATAGAGCGCGGCGCGATCGCCGCGATGATGGCGACGGTGATTTCATCCTGGACCGCGAAAATATCTGCCAAATCGCGATCAAACCGTTCGCCCCAAAGGTGGTCGCCATTCGTGCCATCGATCAACTGGGCATTCACGCGTATTCGATTTTCGGCCTTGCGGACGCTGCCCTGGACCAGATAACGCACGCCCAGTTCATGGGCGATGGTCTTGATGTCAATCGACTTGCCCTTGAAGACAAAGGAGCTGTTGCGGGCAATCACCAAAAACTCCCGAAAGCGCGACAGCTCCATGATGATGTCTTCTGATATGCCGTCGGCGAAATATTCCTGCTCCGGATCGCCAGACATATTGTTGAATGGCAACACGGCGATGGAAGGCTTATCGGGCAGCGGCGGAGCTTCTGCATCGCCGGCCATGGTTGCTGGCCCGCCGTCCATGGACCAGCGCCAGACCCGCACGGGCCGCGCGATGTTTTTCAACTCCTGTTCGCCGCCGCCCACGAAGCCAGCCTCGATCCGTCCCTCGACGCTGTCATGGGCATTGGAGGAGATGACCAGGCCATCAGCTTCGCTAATCTCCTGCAACCGGGCCGCGATGTTGACGCCGTCGCCAAAGATATCGTCGCCTTCGACGATTACATCGCCAAGATGCACGCCAATCCTGAACCGGATGGCATCATCGCCGGCAGCGGCATTGCGTTCCGCCATGCCCATTTGCACCGCGAGGCAGCATTCGACCGCCGCTACCACGCTGGGAAACTCCAACAACAGGCCATCGCCCGTGGTCTTCACAATGCGCCCGCCGTGTTTGGCGATCAAAGGGTCAATATGCTCGGAGCGATGAGCGTTCAAACGCCTCAAGGTGCCGGCCTCATCGCGGCCCATGAGGCGCGAATAGCCGACCACGTCAGCGGAAACGATTGCCGCCAGTCTGCGTTGAGTTCCCTCCATCATGGTGCAGAGTGTAGCGGTGGCGGCTTGGAGAATCTACGTGGATTCAGAATGGGCCGGATGTCTCCTAGTGATGCTGTAGACGGCCTCCGCCCGCCGGCATCTAGGCAACTTGTATTAGTAAATTCTAACAGTCTGCAATTGGCACTCTTCTAGCCAAAATTGCCGTTGGGCTCATTTCCGCTATGCGCCTGGCTTCGAGTTATTTGTGCCGAATGAGGGGTCATCCGCGTCGGTAACAAAGAGCCGCCAAGGCTCGCCAAAATTTGGGCAATCGGTCAGGCAATATTGCTTGATATGCGACCAAATTGTTTCAGTACGCTGCCGCCCATGCGTGACTGTGCCATCGGCGTCACGCGAAATTTCGTGCGGGCCGTCGGGCTCAAAAATGGGAGGTGATCAACATGCTTGGGAGCCAGAGCGCCAGCATCGGGAACAGCAGCACGATGATCAGCACAACGGTGTCGGAAATACAGAAGGGGAAGGAACCCTTGATCACCTGTGTTACCGGCAAACCGGTGACGCCGCTGACGGCAAACAGGTTTAAGCCCACGGGCGGAATGACGCTGCCGATTTCGATACACAGCGCGGTCAATATCCCCAAATGCACCGGGTCCACGCCCAATGACAGCGCCACGGGGAAATAAATCGGCACGGTGAGGACCAGAATAGCAACGCCGGTCAGCCACATCGACAGCGCCAACAGGGTCGCCATCAGGGCAAAGAGGAAGGTGTATTTCGACAGACCCAGCGTCCCCGCCCAGGCGGCGATCTCCTGCGGCCAGCCCATGTTGGCCAGGAAGAACTGGAAGATGCCGACACAGCCGAGCAGGAAGAATACCACCGCCGTCAGGTTCATGGCGCGGCGGGTCACGCCCATCAGCTCCTTGATGAAGGGCTTGCCCTTGAAGATCACGCCATAGGCCAGCGCGTAACAGGCCGCGGCCGCGCCGGCCTCCGTGGGCGTGAAGAACCCGCCGTAAAGGCCGCCCAGGATAATCACCGGCATCAACAACGCCGGCAGAGCCTCCTTAAAAGCCGTCCAACACTTATGCAATTCGAAAG
>JAPYPT010000107.1 GCA_029937535.1 Alphaproteobacteria bacterium | reverse complement strand
CCGCTCGGCCAGCCACTGGCGGTGGATGGCATAGGCTTCGGACAACAAAATGACCCGGTTGCAGGTATGGAAGGTGGCAAGCGGCGCGGTCTCGATCTCGACGACTTCCGCGCCCAAACCCTCCAACACCGACAAGGCCTGCTCCAGAGCCTCGGCCATGACCGGGTCGGCGATCATGTCGCGATTGTGAAAATGGCGGATGACGCCGATGCGCAGGCCTTTGACACCGGCATCAAGTTGCGCCGTATAATCGGACACGGCGACGTCGGCCGAGCCGGGATCGCCGGGGTCATGGCCGGCCAGGACGTTCAGCATCAAGGCATTGTCGGCCACGGTGCGGGTCATCGGCCCCACATGATCCAGGGAATAAGACAGGGGGATAACGCCGCGCCGGCTGACCCGGCCATAGGTCGCCTTCATCCCGACGATGCCGCAGGCCGAGGCCGGGTTGCGGACGGAGCCGCCGGTATCGGTGCCAATGGCCATGGGTATGAAGCCCGCCGCCACCGCCGCGCCCGAGCCTGACGAAGATCCGCCCGGATAGCGTTCCCGGTTCCAGGGATTGCGGGCGGGGGGCCAGGGCAGATCGAAGGATGGCCCGCCAATGGCGAATTCATGGGTTGCCGTCTTGCCCACCAGGACACCGCCCGCCGCCCGCAGGCGCGTGGTCACGGCGGCATCTTCCGTCTTGGGCGGCTGTTGGGCCAGGATCTGGCTATGCGCCGTGGTGGGCAGGCCGGCAACATCGACGATGTCCTTCAGGGCAAAGGGCACCCCATGTAAGGGTCCCAGCGTCTCCCCGTCCTTGACGGCCTGTTCCGCCCTAGCCGCATCTTCCAACGCGGTTTCGCCCAACACGCGGAGGAAACTATCCAACCGGCCGTCGTGGGCCGCGATGCGATCCAGCAGGCTTTGGGTATAGGCCACGGGTGAAAGATCGCCCGAGGCGATCCGGGCCGCTGCGTCGGTCAAACTCAGAAAGGCTAAATCCTCAGACATTGTTATCCGCCTTGAAGATGTGGCTGGGTTCGTCCGCGATGTCCGTTGGGCGTTCCAGGCGGCCGGCCATGGCCCGGGCATTTTCGTGGGCCTGGCGCACCAGTTCCGGTTGGGCGGCAAAAATCTTCTCCAGGCCCAATGATTGGGCCAACTGTTCCAGGTCCTTGTTGTCGAGGCTCATGTCCTAATCCTTTTCCACATAACCAAAAAAATGGTCCGCCTTGATATCTTCCTCGCGGCGCTCCTTGCCGGGACCATAGCCGCCGCCGCCCGGCGTGGCGATCTTTATACGGGCACCTTTTTGCAGATGATGCTGGGCCCGGTTGTCCGCTTCCACGCCATCGATTTGCACGCTGCCCACTTCGCCGTCCGAGCCGCCCGCCAGGCCAGGCGCGCCAAAACGTGTGCGTTCGGCCATAAAGGTGACGGCAATGGGGCTATCGGACAAATTCTCGATCAATACGTCCTGGCCCAGACCGCCCCGGAACTGTCCCCCGCCGCCGGAATTGGGCCGCAGGCGCTTGTAATGGAACAACAGCGGTGCGTATTGCTCCGCCACCTCGACCGGTGTGCAGGAAAGATTGGAGGGCCAGGAAATAACGCTTTCGCCATCCGATCCGACGGTGGCGCCCATGCCGCCATTGAAGAATAAATTAGAGGCATAACTCTGGCCATTGGGCCGCACGCCCGATTGGGTGCAGTTCCACAGGGGCGAGCCGGCCGCCGCCATGACCCGCTCCGGCATCACCTTGGCCAGGGCGCCGAAAGCCAGGATTGGAACATAATGGCCGGTGCTGGCCCGTGCCCCGACGGCGGCCGGGGGCAGGGGGTTCAGCAGGCTGTTTTCCGGCGCCTCGACCGTGATCGGGCGCAGCATGCCTGAATTATTGGGGATGTCCGGCAACAGGGCGCATTTGATGGCATAGGCGGACATGGCGTAGGTGTAGCAGAAGGGGCAGTTGATGGCGCGGGGCTGTTCGGGCGAGGTGCCGGTGAAATCGAAATGCACCGTCTCGCCCCGGACCGTGAGTTTCAAGGCGAATGTAAACGGCGCGCCGGCCCGCAGGCCGTCGGTCTGCATTTCATAGTGGTAATCGCCGTCGGGAATGTCCGCGATGGCCGCCCGCATGGCCGCCTCCGTGCGGCCATTCAGTTCAAGGGATAATTCGGAAAGGTCTTTTAGGCCATACTCCGACAGCATGGCCAGGACACGGTCCTCGATCAGATAGTTGGCGGTGATCTGGGCGTATATATCCCCTTCCGTTTGCTCCGGCGTTCGGACCTGAGTGCGCAGCAACTCGAAAAACGTCTGATCCGCCTCACCCGCGCGCAGGATCTTCATCAGCGGGATATGAAAACCTTCCTCGAAGATTTCCCGCGCTTCGACCGAGCGGATGCGGCCGCCGATGTCCGGCATGTGGGAGGCGGTGGCGGCGAAGGCGATCAAATTTCCATCTCGGAAGATGGGCCTGACGATGCTGACATCGTTCAAATGGCCGGTACCCTGCCAGGGGTCGTTGGTGCAGATCACATCGCCCGGATGCAGGCCGTCGCGGCCAAACCGCGCCAAGGTATGGCGTACAGTGGCCGGCAGGGTGCCGATGAAGGAGGGGATGGAGCCGCTGTTCTGGGCCAGCAACTGGCCGTCGGCATCGGTCAGCACGCAGGCGAAATCATTGGCCTCGTTGGACAGGGTGGAAAACGAGGTGCGGACAATGGCCTTGGCGGCCTCGTCCACGCTGGCGATCATGCGGTTCCAGATGACTTCCAGGGTGACGGCGTCCAGTTGGCTCATGACGCGGCCTCCGGCAGTTCAATGATCAGATTGCCGTTGGCGGAAACATGAAAGCGGCCGCCGGGGCCGATGACCATGGTGGATTCGGGCTCTTCCACCACCGCCGGTCCGGAAAATTCGTCGCCGATGGTCATGGCGGCGCGGTCCAATACCGCCGCCTCGACCCAGCCATCGGCTTCCGGAAAATAGACCTCGCGCCGGCCCGACCGTGCGCTTGACTGAACGCCTCGTCCGGCCAGATCATTGACGGCCGCCTCCACCGGCGCCGTCAGGCGGACACGGATCGCCGCGATGGCGACGGGGACATTGGGCGGCGGCCGGGTAAAGTGTGTTTGATAGGCTCGGGCGTAAGCCTCCGCTAAATTCGCGCCGCTGTCATGGCTATAGGGACCGGTGGGCAGGTTCACGACCAGTTCAAAACCCTGGCCGATATTGCGCATATCGGCCAGCCGCTGTACCCGTGCATCACTCTTGCCGGTATCGGCGATCACTTGCCGGGCCTCGGCCTCCAGGCCTTGATAGGCTGCTTCCAGCTTGGCCCAGTCCATATCATCCAGCTCGGCGGCGAAGGCCGCCGTGCGGTCCACGCGGGCAGGCGCCAGCAACAGACCCAGGGCGGATGCCACGCCGGCATTGCGGGGGCAGACAACGCGCCGGATACCCAGTTTCTTGGCCAGATAATAGGCATGCACCGGGCCCGCACCGCCCGTGGCGACCAGGGTGTAGTTGCGCGGGTCTCGGCCTTTCTCGGCGATATGGACCCGCGCGGCGGAAGCCATGTTTTCGTTCACCAGATCATGTACGCCCCAGGCAAGTTGCTCTGGTGTCAGGCCGGCCTGACCCGCCAGCGCATCAAGGGCGGCACGGCAGCTGGCCAAATCCACCTCGATGGCGCCGCCCGCGAAGCCCTCCGCGCCCAGATAGCCCAGGGCGAAATCCGCATCCGTGACCGTGGGCGCGGTGCCGCCCCGGCCATAGGCCACGGGCCCCGGCACGGCGCCGGCGCTGTCCGGTCCGGCCTTTAACAGACCAAGGCCATCCAGGCGGGCGATGGAGCCGCCGCCGGCGCCAATCTCTATTAGTTCCACGGCGGAAATACGTATGGGCAGGCCGCTGCCCTCGGCAAAGCGCTTTTCCCGAGCCGCCTCGAAGCGGTAGGCGATCTCGGGCTCATCGCCGTCGATCAGGCATAACTTGGCCGTGGTGCCGCCCATGTCGAAGGCCAGGACATGCTCCAACCCTTCCGCCCGGCCAATATCGGCGGCGGCCAGGGCGCCGGCGGCGGGGCCGGATTCCAGCATCTGCACGGGCGAGCGGCGAACTTCCCCCACATGGGTCAAACCGCCGCTGGACAGCATCAGCAACAACGGCGCGGTGATATCGCGCGCGCCCAGACGCTCACTCAAGGCGTTCAGATAGTCCCGCGCCAGGGGTTTGATGTAGGCATTGGCGACGGTGGTCGAGGCGCGCTCGAACTCCCTGATTTCGGGCGCCACGTCGGAGGATAGGCTGACCGCCAGATCGGGCAGCAGTTCGGCGATGCGTTCGCCGGCGGCCCGTTCGTGGCTGTCGTTGCGATAGCTGTGCAAAAAGACGATGGCCAGGGAGGTAACCCCGGCGCCGTCGAGACGGCTGGCAATATCGTCGAGTGCCGCAACATCCAAGGCGCGGTGGACGGCGCCGTCCGCCAGCATGCGCTCATCAACCTCCCAACGCAGGTCCCGTGGCACCAACTGACGGGGTTTCTTCGCCGCCAGATCGTAAAGGTCGTATTTGCGTTCCCGCCCAATCTCCAGGCTATCGCGGAACCCGGCGGTGGTCAGCAACGCGGTCCTCGCACCCTTGTGTTCGATCAGGGCATTGGTGAACAGGGTGGTGGCATGGACCACCCGTTCGATCTCCCCGGGCGGAATGCTCTCTTCAGCCAATACCTGATCGACGGCTTGCATGACCGCGACCGCCGGATCGCCGGGCGTGGTCAGGGTCTTGCGCGTCAGGCGGCGGCCCTGTTCGGTGTCGAACAGAACAACGTCCGTGAAAGTGCCGCCGATATCTATGCCCAGGGCATATCGCGTCATGGCCGTCCCAGCAGGGCCTGGCGAAAGCGGTTCTTGTGAAAGGCCGCATCCCAGGAAAAGCGGATCTTGGGCGGTTCGTCCACAGCTACCTTCAACAGGACAAAGGCGCTGCCGTTGGATTGGCGCAGCATCTCGCCGGCCTCGGCCAATTCGTCCTCTTCCGTGACCGTGCGCACGGCGCCAATGCCGGCACCCTGGGCCATGGTCGCCAGGTTCGTGCCCAGACCCGTATGACTGCGTTGAAAGCCGGTTTCGCCATAATGTTCGTTATCAACACAGACAATGCCCAGATTGGACGGATTGGCCACGGCCACCGCCGCGAGGGTGCCCACGTTCATGAGTAACTCACCATCGCCCGTGACGACCAGAACACGTTTGTCCGGCTGCGCCAGGGCCAGGCCCAGTCCCATGGACGTGGCCGCGCCCATGGCGCCGCCAAAGCCGAACACCCTCGGGTCATCGCCCACCGCCGCCAGGACATCGCCCTTGGCGCCCGCCAGGCCGGCAACGATCAAGACATCGTCACCCTGGCTGTCCAACAAGGCCTTCACCGCGGCCCGGCGGTCCAAATGTCCGGATGCCGTCTTGCCTTCGGCGCGGGTACCTTTATTCGGATCGTTTTTCAAATCTGGCATCATCTACCTCAACTGAATTTCTTGGCGCCGAGCAGTTTTTGTCCCAACAGGACGGCGACCGGCATTTCGCTATTGAAGGCCATTGTGATGGCGGCATCGATGGTACGGGGTACCTCGCTCGGCTCATCGATGCGCAAGCATGTCACGTCGCAGGCTTCCAGGACCGGCTGGGTCGATTGCCCCATGGGCATCTGCCAGGGGTTGCCCTCGCCAAAATCTCCGCGCATGGAGATCAAGGTCAAAAACGGAAAACGTCCGGCGCGGATCAGGGACAGCAAGTTGATGCAGTTGCCGACGCCGCTGCTTTGCATCAACAACACGCCCCGGCTGCCGCCAAGATGGGCGCCCGCCAACAGGCCGACGCCTTCCTCTTCCGTGGTCAGGGCGATGGCATGCACATCCGGGTCGGCGATGGAGCGCTTGATCAGATGGTCGTGGCCCGCATCGGGTACAAAGGCGAATTGATCAATGCCGGCCTGGCGTAGCAGGCCGTAGGTTTCTTCCTGCCAATCGGCACTCATGTACGGCTCCAAAGTTGTTGCGTTAGTATTCCCGTGCCCCGTTCCACCGCCTCGGCCGCGTCCAGGCAAAGGTCCTCGCGCATGCGCGGGCCGATGATTTGCACGCCCATGGGGGCGCCGTCATGCAGGCCCGTGGGTACGGCGGCCGCCGGCAGGCCGAGCAGGTTAATTCCGTACAGCATGCTTTGTTCGTCCAGTATCTCGCGAACCCGTTCGGTGCCTTTCAAGTCCTCCCCCTGCGGATACGGGGGCACCTGGCTGACGGGCGCCAGCACCAACGGATAGTCCTCGAGGAAGACGCTCCAGGCGCGCCACAGACGGGTCCGGTCCACCGTGGCCCGCACATAACCGTCAAGGTCCAGAATATCCGAGGCGGCGATACAATCCGCCAAAACCTGTTTCATGTCGTCGGAGCCGTGCTCCACCATGGCCGCTTCCGCCATGACCTTGGTGTCCGTGTACAGCAACGACCGCCAGCACGCGGCGACCTCCGCCATCAAGGGCGGGTCCACGGCCTCCACCGCGTAACCGGCGTTGGCCAGGTGATCGGCCGCCCTGTCAATGGCCTGACTGACACCGTCGTGGCATGGAATGCCGGCGGGGGTCTTGGTCACCGCCACCTTGATTGGCGGGTTCAGGCGCGGGCCGTTCAGGGGCGCGGGTGTGTACCAGGGATCGCGGGCGTCCGGCCCCGCCATGACCGAGAGGGCCAGACGCACGTCGCGGACTTCCCTGGCAAGGGGGCCCTGGGACGACATCAACTGAAAGGAGGGGGGGTGGTCCGGCCCCGAGGGATTGTGGCCCGGGACACGTCCAAACGAGGGCCGGATTGTGGCCAGGCCGCAGGCATAGGCCGGATAGCGCAGGGAGCCACCCAGATCGCTGCCATGGGCCAGGGCGCCGATACCGAGTGCCACGGCCGCCGCCCCGCCGCCCGATGAGCCGCCGGGCGTTATGCCTTCAGCCCACGGATTCTTGGTCAGGCCGTGCAGGGGATTGTCGGTAAACCAGCGCAGGCTGAATTCGGGTGTGTTGGTGCGGCCAATGATGATGGCGCCGGCCTTGCGCAGATTGGCCACGGCGGGGGCGTCCTCGGTCGCCACGACGTCTGCGAACGCCGGCACGCCGTTGGGAGTGGATTGGCCGGCCTGGTCGGCGTTTTCCTTGATGGTGATGGGCACGCCATGCAGCGGGCCCAAGGCGACGCCGCTTTGCGTCATGCTATCGGCCTGGCGCGCCGCCTTTCGGGCGTCTTCGGATAAATCGACGACCACCGCATTGACCGCTTCGTTGCAGGCCGTCATGCGGCCAATGGCGGCCTCGACGGCTTCCTGGGCCGTGATGGCGCCGTTGCGGATGGCCGCCGCCGTGTCGACCGCGCTCCATTGCCAGATAGGTTGTGTCATGACGATACCTCAGTTTTTGGCGAAAGCCTTCAGGCGTTCCTCGATGTCGGGGCCGCGACCGGGGCTTTCCGCCATCTCGAACGCGATGCCATCGCGGAAGGTGTAATCCTGGCCGCGATTATACAGCATCTTGTTGCCACGCAGGGAGTGCCAGGACGTGGCCACTATGTCGGCGGCCATTGCGCCCACCACCGCCTCCAACTCATCGTCCGGGATGCAATGGTTGGCCAGGCCCATGGCGGCGGCTTCCGCGCCGCTGTAGGCCCGTGCCGTATAGCTCATTTCCTTGGCCTTCAGGGGGCCGATGCGGCGGGGCAGGCGTTGGCTCATGCCCCAGCGCGGGGTCATGCCCCATTTGCCGTGGGTGTCCGAAAACTTCGCGGTGTCCGAGGCCATCAGCAGATCGCAGCACAGGGCCAGTTCCAGACCGCCCGTGTAACAATGGCCCCGCACCTCGGCGATGACGGGCTGCGGCAGGGCCTCGATCAGATCAATGGTGTCGGCCTGATAGGTGGGCGTCGGCGCTTCCTGGCCGTCCTGGATGGATTTCAAATCGTTGCCGGCACAAAACGACCGCCCCGCGCCGCGTAGCACCACACAACCCACGTTCTCGATATCGCCGGCGATGCTTTCCACATGGCCGCGCAACTCCACGAACAGCGCGGGGTTCAGGGCATTCAGGGCGTCGGGCCGGTTCAAGGTCAGGGTTGCAACGCCATCCTTGTCGGATCGCAGAACAAGTTCACTCATCGTTTCGTCTCCTCCGGTTCGTATTTTTATAGTGCCGTGCGGACCTGCCAAAGTTCGGGAAACAGCCGGATTTCCAAGGCTTTTTGCAGATAATCCACCCCGGCGGTACCGCCCGTGCCCCGCTTGGCGCCGATAATCCGCGCCACCGTGGTCAGGTGGCGAAAGCGCCATTGTCGAAAGCGGTCCTCCAAATCAACCAGTTTTTCCGCCAACTCATACAGATCCCAATAAGTTCCCGTGTCGGAATAGACCGTCTGCCAGACCTTCCGGACCCCGTCGGACGCCACATAAGATGTCCGCCAATCCCGCTCCAGCCGGTCGCCAGGTACCGCCAAACCGCGTTTTGCAAGCAGAGCCAAGGTCTCATCATACACGCTGGGTGCGCCCAGAACAGTCTGCAAGGTTGCGTGTAAATCCGGGCGGTGGGCGAAGGGGTGCAGCATATCCGGGTTCTTGTTGCCCAGCATGAATTCGATGGCACGGTACTGGTGCGATTGAAAGCCCGATGACTGCCCCAGGGCATCGCGGAAGGTCAGATAATCCGCCGGCGTCAGGGTGGACAGCACATCCCAGGACTGGATCAATTGCGCCTGAATGCCCGACACTCTGGCCAGCATCTTGAAGGCGGGGCGCAGGTCGTCGCGCCGGATTTCCGCCACCGCCGCCTGCAATTCGTGCAGGATCAGCTTCATCCACAGCTCCGACGATTGATGGATGATGATGAACAGCATTTCGTCATGCTGGCCCGATCGCGGTTCCTGGGCCTCCAGCAGATGGTCCAGGTGCAGATAGTCGCCATAGCTCATGGCATTGGCGAAATCCGTATGGGCGCCGGATGATGTCATGGTCGAACTTCCCCCCGTGATATTTTAGGTTACCGCCGCGCGCTGGTGAAATTCGGGCTGGTCCCAACGACCCGACGTCATCACGCCCTCGATCACCGTGACGGCGTCCCAGACGTCCACATGGCTCAGGTATAGTGGCGCGAAGCCGAAACGCAGGATGTCCGGGCTGCGGAAATCCCCGATCACGCCCTCGGCGATCAGGGCCTGCATGATGGGATAGCCCATCTCGTGATGCCAGGACACTTGGCTGCCTCGGCGTTCGGAATTCCGCGGCGAGGCCAAGGCGAAGCCGTGATCGGCGCAGCGCTGTTCCACCAATTGAATGAAATGTTCGGTCAGGGATAGGGATTTCGCCCGTACCAGCCCCATGTCCAGACCGTCGAAGACATCCAGCGCGGCATCCAGGGCGCTCAGGGCCAGGATCGATGGCGTGCCGCATTGCTGGCGCAGAATGCCGGGCGCCGGGCGGTAGCTTGCTTCGAATTCAAACGGCGCGGCGTGGCCCAGCCAACCGGACAGGGGTTGGCGCACCTGGTCTTGCAGATCGCGCGATACGAACAGATAGGCCGGCGCGCCGGGCCCGCCGTTGAGGTATTTGTAGCTGCAGCCCACGGCGAAATCCACCTCCGCCCCGTTCAAATCCACCGCCAAGGCGCCCGCGCTGTGGGACAGGTCCCATAACACCAGCGCACCCGCCTTGTGGGCGGCTGCGGTGACGGCGGCCATATCCTGGACATGGCCGCTGCGGTAATCCACCTGGGTCAGCGAGACCAGGGCGACGCTGTCGTCGATGGCGCCCAGGATGTCGTCGCCATCCACCAGACGCAGTTCGTGGTCCGTGCCGGCAAAGCGGATCAAGCCCTCGGCCAGGTAATTATCGGTGGGAAAATTGCCCCTCTGGCTGACGATGACCTTGCGGCCGGGGCGCAACTCCAACGCCGCCGCCATCAGCTTGAACAGATTGACGGAGGTGGAATCCGCCGCCAGGACCTCGCCCGGACCCGCGCCGATCAGGGCCGCGATCCGGTCGCCGACTTTCAACGGCAGATCCATCCAGCCATGCACGTTCCAGGACTTGATCAAATCGCCGCGCCATTCCGTATTGACGACCTCTGCCAGGCGCGCGGGCACGTTCCGGGGCAGGGGACCAAGGGAATTGCCGTCCAGATAGATCACCCCTTCGGGCAGGTCGAATTGTTCGCGGGCGAGGGCCAGGGGGTCGTCCCGGTCCAAGGCGGCCATGTCGTCCCGGCTTGTCATCGTTTGCCTTCTCCCCGCCACCATGTGCCGGGCGCGACCCGTTCGCCATAGCCCAGCTTGATATCCAACCATAGCATCACCCGGCGCAACCGCGTGCCCGCCAAGCGCCGGGCCAGGCGCATGAGGGGCCGGCTGAAATCCTTGTTGTAGGGACAGACCCGCATGCAAATGGCGCAATCGCTGCGCATCTTGGTCCAGAAGCCGAAGCATTTCTCGCAATCCGCCGTCCACTTTTTTACCCCCTTGATGGCGGAGCGGTTCGCCCCGCCCACCTTCGGCGGGCCGATAGGCAACGCCTTGGGCGGGCAGGCATCGGCGCAGCGCTGGCAGATGGTGCAGAATTCCGTGACGCCGAAGCGTTTCGGTTTGTCGTGCACCAGGGGCAGATCCGTGAAGATCTTGGAGAAACGGACGCGGGGCCCGAATTCCTCCGTTATGACCATTTGATTGCGCCCGTATTCACCCAGGCCCGCCTGCACCGCCAGGGGGATAACCAGGGCCGTATCGTTCATGGAGCCGACCGCCCGATAGCCCAGATTTCGAATGAACTGCGACAATTGCGCCACCGTCACCGCCTCGCCGGAATAGCCCATGCCCACGGCGGCACCCGCCAGGGCGGAGGGGTAGGCCTGCACCAGCCCGTAATCCATGCCGTGGCCCATGACGATGACGTTATCCAGCCCCGCCGGCAGATCGTTGGGTTTTGCCTCGAACGTCTTGATATCCGTGCGCGTGGCATAAACCCAGCGCGGATCGTATGCCGTCACCCCCACCAGATCGGCGCCGAACATTCGCGCCACCCGCTTCACCTCCGCCGTCATGGCGTCCGGATCAGCCACCGCCAGGCGTTGTTCCGCCGGGGGATAGCGTGCCTCCTGTGGGTCCTGAAAGCCTTCCCGCAGGCCGTTCGGTCGGTTGCGGTCGGCATAATCGTCGGCCACCGACCAGGCGGCGTTGCGCAAGGCGAAATCCCGCTGTTGAAAGCCCTCCGCTGTCCGTGCCTTGAAGGCATGGCCATGGCCGCGGAAGAATTCCAATGCTTCGTCCGTGCGCACGGTCTCATCCCAAAAGGCGCGGGAGAAGATGTCGTTGCGCTGATCAAAGCGCTCGAAATCCGGCCCCACCTCAAACCCGGCAGCTTCGTCCGCCAGACGTTGCCCGTCATCATCAGGCGGTCTGTTGGCGGGATAATGGTTGGGTGTTTGGGACATGATATGGGGCAAGATATCAGAGTTGGCGGGCGTTCAGAAGAGAGCCATTGCAATGAGATCTATAATACTAAAATAGTGACATTAGTTGATATTTATGAAAGAATATTTTGATGAAATTGAAACTGAGAAAAACCGGCAACTCCCTGGCGACCACGTGGCCAAAGGAAATTCTCAATCGTCTCAATGTTTCGGAGGGCGATCAGCTTTACGTCGTGGAAACCCAGCATGGCGTCATGATCACGCCTTACGACCCCGAATTCGAAAAGACGCTTGAAACCGCCAAGGACATCATGGCGCGGCACCGGGATGCCCTGAAACAGATGACGGACTGAACATGGCGCCGCCGGGCGAGCCCCTATGGCTGGGTAGTGACGCCGTTGTTGCCATAAATGCCCAAGTGATCGCCGTGTTCGGCGGCCGGTCGGCGACTGTCAGAGACGAGAATCTATTGCAGGCCGCGATGGGGCGGCCTCTGAACAAATGGCATTATGATACCGGGTGGCCGAGCCTATTTGATTTGGCTGCCGCCTATTGCTTCGCCTTAGCCAGGGGCCATGTTTTCCACGACGGCAACAAACGAACGGCCTTCGTTGCCGCGCTCACATTTCTAAGACGTAACGGCAGTACATGCGATCCTGATTCCGTTGAAGCCGTACAAATGATGGACGCCGCCGTCAGTGGAGCCGCCGACGAAAGCATGCTCGCCGATTGGTTCAAGATGAATACGGCGGTGTCGCCAGTTTAGGGCGGGGACCGGATTGTGAACGAAGCACTGGATATTCAGGGACGGTCTGGCCATTTGGGCGCGACTTGGAAATCGGCATTCAGAAGCCGTTGGCTGGTGCCTGGTTTCGCCCTGTTCCTTGCCGTTCAATTCACTGCCCAAGGCGCCGATCTACAGATCAAGACCCTGTCCAAGAATTCGCCCACCTATGGCGCCCGCGCGCTGTCCTATCCGAAAGGCGGCCTGGGGGTTGCCATTCCCATACGTCTGATCCGGGGCGTTCATCCGGTGGTCCGCGTCACCGTGAACGGCGGGCGCGAATTGGATATTCTGGTGGATACAGGGGCCAACCGGACCTATCTGCCGCCGGGCCTGTTCGGCGACCGGAAGGGCCAGGAGCTTATTCATCTTAAATCACTCTGTTTCCAGAACCGCGTCTGCTTCAGGGATGCCGCCGTCAGCACCGCCCCGACCAACTATTCCCTGGCCCGGCCAGGCTATTACAATGGCCTGCTCGGCGTCGATCTGTTGCGGGATACGGGACTGACAATCGACTACAAGGCGCGGCAGATGTTTCTGGGCAACGGCGGGATAGAAGCCGGAGGGGGAGAGGCGATCCAAACCTGGTTTTACATGGACAGCAGGTCCCGGCGGCCGCACGCCAAAATGACGGTCGGCGGCATGGAATTTCTCGGCATCCTGCTCGATACCGGGGCATCCTTCACCCGGCTGACGCCGCCCATGATCGCCAGACTGGAGGCGGCGCCCACCGCCGCCTACCTCGAAATGGCATTCTCCACCACCGGCGTGCAACGGACGGCAATTATAAATTTGCCGCGGGTCTGCGTGAACGCCAAGCTCTGCACTCAGGACATTCTAGGCCAAAAGGCAAGCTGGCCGGCCGTCGGCGCGACCTTTTTCCGGAATTTCAGGACAACGTTTGATTTCCGGAACAAACGGCTGATACTGCGGCCCTATAGCCCCGCATGGAAACCACCGAAAAGCGCCCTGCAACGCCTGGGACTTCAGCTCGATATCCGCGACGCCGGGACCATCGTCTTGGTGCAAACGGGCAGTCCCGCCACCCTGTCCGGTATTACCATCGCGGACACATTGGTGAGTATCGACGGCCGGTCCGTGGCGGACCTGGGATATCTTGGCGCCCATGAAAACCTTGAAAACCAGGACCGCCGATCCACTGATATTACGTTACGGCGCAAGGACGGCGGCACATACACGGCGCACCTCACGGCCCGCGCGCCATAGGCGCTGTTGTCTACGTGGCGATCCGCTCCAGCACCGGCAACAGGTAGCCGCGAAAGCCTTCGGGGTTTTCGGACATGGGGAAATGGCCCATGCCTTTCATCACCTCGAAGCTGGTGGCGTTGATGTCTTCCGCCAATTGGCGGCTCAACTCGGGCGTGGCGGAGGTGTCGTATTCGCCGGTCAACAGGTGCACGGGGCACAGATTTGTGTCGATGCCGTCGGCCAGGCCGTTACGCATGTCGCCGTCGGTGAAATAATAGTTCAGATCGCCCATGAAGACGCCGGGGCCGCCCTGCATGTAGTGCCACAGGGTCTCCCAGCAATCGGTGCTGTTGGACTGCGGCGCGATGACGCCGACCATCAGGGCGGCGGATAATTCGGGGCCATGGATATCGGGGCGGTGGATAGAGCGCAGGCCGCCGGGTTCGCCGTCAATTGTGTTTTCCGCATAAAGCGCCGATTGCAGGCCGATCACCGCGCGCAGGTCCCTGCCGTGGCGCAGGGCCAGATGCAGCACCGCCCGGCCGCCGATGGAACAACCCATGATGACCGGGTTATCCAGGCCCAGGGCCTCCTTCACGGCCATGACGATGGCCACGTAGCCATCCGTCGTCAGCTCGTATATTTCATCCTGAAAGCCTGCCGGGGGCGATGATTTGCCGTGCCAGGGCAAATCGAACACCACAACGCGGTAGTTTGCCGTGATGGCCGGATCATTGAGGATTTCCCGGTATTGGCGGCCATCGGACCCGGCCGTGTGCAGGCAAATCAAGGGGATGCCCTGACCCGCCTCCTCGAAATATATCCGGTGGGGGCGGCCCTGGAAATCCATGTTCAAATAGCGCCCCACGATGGGATCGATGCTTGGCTTGTCCAGGCCGGGCGGGGCTTTCAACGGCCGTGGGCGGGAGAGGGAGAACAATAATTCCAGCGCCATGAGGTTTTGATAAAAGGCTACGTGATCCCCCGTCAGGGTCATATGCCCGGTGCGGCGCATGGCGCTCAGCGATTGCAGGCCGGGCCGTGGTTCCGCCCCGGTCAATTCCCGCCAGGCGGCTGCACTGGCGGCAAGGGTGAATGTAACGGGCCGGTCGGGCCGGGTATCCGAGATTGAAACACCATTTTTATCGAGGCGGAGGAAATGGCTCTCGCCGTCACTGCGCACTTCGATGCAGGCATCGGTGAACCGCCCGCGCCAGGAAATGTTAGGATGATCGCGATTGCGTTCGACGAGTTCGTGAAACATCGGTCCGCCCCTTTTTGAAAATCTGTCCCCTAAACGCCAGCGCCGGGATATGATGTCACTGTAACAAGATCGGTTCCAGAAGAGGACATGCAAAATGAATTTCTCCACCATCGAGTACGAAAAGAAGGGCCACATCGCCTACGTGACGTTGAACCGGCCCGATAAGCTGAATGCCATGAATGCCCAGTTGCATGACGAGCTGGCCCAGGCCTGGGCGGATGTCCGCGACGATCCGAACGTGCGCGTGGCGATATTATCGGGCAAGGGGCGGTGCTTCTCCGCCGGCGCCGATCTCTCGGGTGGCGCCCCTGACGAGCGCTACCAATACACCGGGGACTTTCCCGACATCAGCCAGACCCAGAAAGTGTACAAGCCGATCATTGCCGCCCTGCACAGCCATGTGGTGGGCTACGGCATGTGGATCGCCCTGGACGCGGACTATCGTATCGCCACCGAGGACGTCTCGTTCTGGCTGCCGGAGCCGCAATGGGGCATCGCCACCATCCCCGCCGGCTGGTTCCCCAAGATCATGCCCTGGGCCATCGCCTCGGAACTATTGCTGTTCGCCGAGCGGGTCAGCGCTAGACGGGCCTATGACGTGGGCATGATCAACAAGATCGTGGCGCCGGATCAGCTCATGGCGGAGGCCGAAAAATACGCCAACAGAATTTGCGAACTGGGCCCCGTCGCCGTCCAGGGCATGAAGGAATTGATGGTGCGGGGCGGCTCGCTCGACTATGGCGACATCGACCGCATCACAGGTGAAGTACAGAACCAGGTCATGAACTCCGAAGACCGCAAGGAGGGCGCGAGCGCCTTCCTCGAAAAGCGGCAGGCGAACTGGCAGGGTGACTAATTCGGCAGGTCGGCGATCCTGTTCTCGATCCAGGCGGCATCATCGGTGAGGGTTGCCAGTTCGGCCCGCGCCGCCGTCTTGGTCTGGGTTGAGCCGGCAACCACGTTTGGCGCTTCGCCATCAGCCGGCTGGCAGGAGGCTTCCAGTCTGATGCCGTTGGGGTCGAAAAAGTAGACGGAAAAGACGCCCGGCAGAACCTCGATTGGGCCGATGATATCGATGTCCTGTTCCGCCAGCCGCGCCTGCAACGCCTCGAACGGGGCGGGCAGCATGGTGAAGCTGACATGCTGCATGGCGGCCAGGGCATCGCGGTCGCCCTGTTGCTTGGCCCCCTTGGGCATCTCGAAAAAGGCCAGCAGGCTGTCGTTGCCCATATCGAAAAAGTAATGGCGCAGGTTTTCAAACGGCGGATTGCCCCGGTTGCCGGGCCCGACGCCAACGCCGGGGGGGACTTTCAGCGCGTGCACCAATTTCATGCCAATCACGTCGACATAGAAATCAATGGTCATCTTCATGTCGTCCGTATTGAGCGCCAGATGATGAACGCCAAGGGTCGTGGCTGCAATTGATGGGGACATCTGGTTTAATTTCCTCCCGAGGCTAGAGCAACCCGCATTCAATTGGATTCAATTGAATGCGGATAAGTTGCTCG
>JAPYPT010000106.1 GCA_029937535.1 Alphaproteobacteria bacterium | reverse complement strand
AGCCGCGCATGGCCTTGACGCTGTTGATGGGAAAGATCGACATGGGCCAGCGGATTTCAATGCCGCTGTAACGGGCCCAGTCCTGCAAATCCTTGTGCATGTAGCTCTGCTTGGCGGGCACGGGAAACTCCCGGCTTTGATAGACGGATGGATTAACGGTGTTGAACAGCCCGCCGACCAGGATCGGCCGCCAGGTGATATCAACGCCCAGCTCCGCCGCCAGGGGCTGAATATTGTGGAAGCCCAGATAGGTCCAGGGGCTGGAACAATCGAAAAAACACTCCAAGGCGGGCATGCGGGCGATCCTCATCTAGGCAAGACGTTTCTGACAATCCCGCAGAGTGCCCGAATTCCCGGCAACTGAAAAGCACAGCCGGCCTTGTCACGGCGGGCTATCCATTCCAACATCCATCAACGCTAAGGAAAACTGGAGGAAATCATGGATACGGGCACAAGGTTGAGCGGCAAGGTGGCCATCGTTACGGGCGGCGCTTCGGGCATTGGGGCTGAAACGGCGCGGGTGTTTGCCGGCCAGGGCGCAAGGGTCGTGGTGTGCGACGTCAATGACGTCTTGGGGCAATCGATTGTCGAGGAAATTGGCGAGGCGGCCGCATACCGGAGCCTGGAAGTGACCAAGGAAGATCAATGGGCGGCACTGGTGGCGGAGATCGAGGACGCTTACGGCAAGATAGACATTCTGACCAACATCGCCGGCATTTCCGGCCGCGACCCGCAACAGAATATCCAGACCACCCTGACCGCCGGCGGCCTGCTGGAAGACCAGTCCTTGGAAAAATGGAACCAGGTCATGGAAGTCAACGCCACCGGAACATTTTTGGGAACCAGAAGCGTCATCGCCCCCATGCGCCGGGCGGGGGGCGGCGCGGTCATCAACATATCCTCGATCTGCGGCATCATCGGCTCCTACGCCAATGCCGCCTATCACGCCTCGAAAGGCGCGGTGCGCATATTCTCGAAGGCGGCGGCCATTCAATATGCGCCGGACAAGATCCGGGTCAATTCCATTCATCCCGGTTTCGTGGACACGCCCATGACCCAGCCCGGCCATGCCAACCCGGAAATCGCCCAGATCCGCACGAACGCGACACCCCTGGGCCGGTTCGGCACGCCACGGGACATCGCCATGGGCTGCACCTACCTGGCCTCGGACGAAGCGGCCTGGATCACCGGCACTGAACTGGTCATCGATGGCGGTTTGACGGCGAGCTAGGCAGGCTTGTCAAATGTTGTCAAATTTGACAATATAATACCATGCATCGCGATACACGGCCGATTGGATGGATTAAGATAGCGCGTAAGGATTTTAAGAAATTTCCAAAACGGTCCGCGACAGAATAGCTACCGAGCTGACCATAGCCGCCGAAGGCCGGAAGGCGGACATAGCGAAACCCATGATTGGCTTGGGTTCGGGCGTCATGGAGATTGCTTTGCGCCACAAGACCAATGCCTATCGTGTTGTCTATGCGGTTGAGATCGCCGGGACACTATGGGTGTTACATGCCTTCCAGAAGAAGTCCAAAAGCGGCATTAAGACCCCGAATTTCGAAGTCGATTTGATCCGCGACCGGTTAAAGCGCTTGAGACAGGAGCTATTGCAATGAGCCAGGAAGAATTCGAATTGGTCCGAGGCAGCGGCAATGTCTTCCGTGACTTCGATGATCCGGACGCCGATTTGAAACAGGCCAAGGCGATCCTTGCCGCACAAATCATCGGCATTCTTGATGACCGAAAACTCACGGCAACCAAGGCGGCCGGCCTGATCGGGTTTGCCGCCGCCGATTTTTCCCGACTGCGCAATGCCGACCTTGGGCGTTTCACCCTGGACAGGTTGTTCAAGATGATAAGCGCCCTGGACAACAATATCGAGGTGAGCCTGCAATTGACGGTGGATCAGGGACGAAGAACGGATCGACGGGAACCAGCGAGGACCTGATGGGCGAGGGCGCTGTCCCCATCTAAATTGTCCCAAATAGGCGAGCTAGACTGGTTTGAAACACACCACTTCGATAGGGGAGGAGCGGCCCTCTTCGATACATTGGATGGAATTTGAAGACCGTAACGGTATGTCCTCGCCACCAATGACATGTGGTCCCAAAACAGACGGCCCGTCCGCCTTCATCTTGGCGGCGACTTCGTTGTAGCCGTTGACGTATCTTGATCCGGTATCAAGCAGCTCAATCCCTACGAAGCCTGCCGTGTCCAGGAGGTGCTCAGTTTCGCCGGGCGGTATCATGTGGCAGATATCGGCGCGGTCGGCCCAGGGCAGCGGAAAGACCGGATCACCGTTCGGACCCAATCCATGTTCCGAAAGACCAAAAAAGCCGCCTGGTTTGATCACCCGAAACGCTTCCGCGAAGAACCCGGCGCGGTCTGCAACATTCATGGTGACATGCTGAGAAAAGGCCCCATCAAAGTATGCTGAGCCATAAGGCAAGGTCACGCCATCTCCCACGCGCAGATCTACCTTGTCGTCCATGCGGGTTAACCGATTTAACTCCTCGCCGGCAGTGATGAAGCCCGGCGTTATATCCAATCCGGATACATGGCAGTCGAAGCGGTCGGCCATATAACGAGCCGGACCACCGATACCGCAGCCAATATCGAGCAAATTCTGGCCGGCCGCTATTGGCAGGCGGTTTGCGAGATCGATGGTGCCCGCGAGACCTCGCGCGTGAAACTGATCAATCGGGGCCAGATCAGTTATCGAAATGCCTTCCAGTGCGACTCCCGCAGTCTCCAACGCCTGGAGAATTCGCTTCAATGTATTCCCCTTGGTCCAATAGTCCGCGACTGCATTCGTGCTGGCCATGTTGTTTCCCCATTCGAGACGTTGTTCGGCAACTCGCAATGTAGCTGGCATCGGATATAGGCGCTTGCAGGGAGCCTGTAGTTTTCCTGTAGATAAGCGTTTGTTTGCACCCTGGCCGCCGCCCTATAATATGTTCTCAAACGCGTTATCCGGGACAATTCATGATACTTGCGTTTGAAAATTTCGAATTGGATTGCGATCTGCATGAACTGCGGCGCGACGGCGTTGCCTGTTCGGTCGAGCCACAGGTATTTGATCTGCTGCAATTTCTGGTCGAGAACCGCGAGCGATTGGTGCCAAAGGACGAGTTATTCGAAGTCATCTGGGACGGCCGATTTGTCTCTGACGCCACGTTGGCCAGCCGTGTCCGTTCGGCCCGGGCCGCGATTGGGGACAACGGCAAACGCCAGGTCCTTATCCGCACGGTGCCCCGGCGGGGTTTCCGCTTTGTTGGTGACGTGACGACGCGGGGAATGGATGATTTCAATGGCGTCCGGCTACCGGATGCGGGTCCGGCGATGTTACCATCGGGCCTCGACAAACCGTCCATTGCCGTCTTGGCGTTCGCGAACATGTCGGAAGACCCTGGCCAGGAATTTTTCGCCGACGGCATTGCCGAAGACGTCATTACAGCCCTCTCACGCTTCCGTTCCTTGTTTGTAATCGCCCGTAATTCCTCCTTCACCTACAAAGGCGCCGCCGTCCGGATTTCACAAATCGCTCGGGAACTGGGCGTGCGCTATGTGGTTGAGGGCAGCGTCCGCGCGGCCGGGGACCGCGTACGCATTTCCGCACAGTTGATCGATGCCGCCAGCGGCAATCACATTTGGGCCGACCAATTCGATGGCCGCTTGGACGATGTCTTCGACCTTCAAGATCAAATCACCGAAAAAATCGTCGTTGCGGTGGAACCGGAAGTTCAAATGCGCGAGCGGGAACGGGCCCGGCGCATCCAGCCTAATAACCTTGATGCTTGGTCACTATTGCAGCGGGGTTCGTCGCAATCCTACTTTGTTAACAAGTCCGGCCAGGACGAAGCGAAGCGTTTGCTCGGCAAGGCGGTGGCAATGGATCCGGAATTTGCGTCCGCCTTTGCCCAGCTTGCCTTCGTCAATTGGGTATCGATACCCTGGGGTTTGGCCGACGATAACGCAACGGCGGCGGAACTGGCACGCGACGCGGCAAAAAGGGCGGCGTCCCTCGATCCCAATGAACCCATGGCTCACTACGTTCTTGGCCGCTTGCACATGTATGACGGCGAGATGGAAATGGCGATCGGGGAAATGCAGCACGCCGTCGCCATCAACTCCAACTTCGTCTGGGGCCATTATGGTCTTGGACAGGCCTACTACCAGGGCGCCGGTCGCGCGGAACAATCATTGCCCCACTTTGATGCCGCCCTTCGTCTCAGTCCGAAAGACCCGTTGCGCTGGATCAGCTTATTCGGCAAGGGGGCGGCGCTGCGGGAACTCGGTGAATTTGACGAGGCGATCAAGATTTGTCGAATGGCCTGCCAATTCCCGGACGCCGGATACCTGCCATTTTTGCAGCTGGCCTCCAGCCTGGCGGCGGCGGGCCGGTTCGGCGAGGCAAAAGCGGCGAAGGACAAAAGTATGCAGCTTGAGCCGTCACTAACAATTCGTTTCCTGCGCGGCCATATGCTTGGCCATCATGAAGTTCCCATGAAAAGTTTGGTGGGCAATCTGCGCAAGGCCGGGTTGCCGGAATAGACCCGCAACTCGGAACCGCCTCAATGCAAAATTTTATCCGCACCCAGATGGCGGAATTGCGACGGCGTCAGCAGTTTGGCCGAGGCGAGGCGGACGGAATGGAGCGGGCCGTCAAGATTTTCTTCCCAAAAGGCGAGGAATTCCCGCAGGCGCGGAAAGCGGGGGGCAAGGTCGTATTCCTGCCATAAATAGGTCTGTAACAAGGTGGGCCGGTCGGGCAGGTGATAGGTGATTTCCGCCGTGGTGAGGCGAAATCCGTCTAGTTGAGTTTTCAACGTGGCCATGACATGGCTCCTTTCACGCGTGAGAAAACACCTCCCCGAATCATTTTCATGATCCGACAACAAACTTAACGAAACGTTTAAAGTTGTGCAAATTCAATGACTTGGCACTCACCTGGCCCGGTGGCTAGCAAAAATTTTCGAACCGGGGCAAAAGAATCCCTTGAACCTGCCGCCGTGCTCCCCTAAATCACTGGCACTCGCCTCTATAGAGTGCTAGCAAGCGCCCTAGAGTGGCTGAAAAACGCCAACTTTGAACCATTTTTTGCAACCAACAGCGATTGTGAGGACCCATGAAGCTTCGTCCGCTGAACGACCGCGTGCTGATCAAGCGCGCTGAAGAAGACGTAAAAACCGCCGGCGGCATTATCATTCCCGATACGGCGACGGAAAAACCAATGCAGGGTATTGTCATGGGTGTTGGCCCCGGCGCCCGCGATGAAAAGGGCGACCGTGTCGCCTGCGCGGTGCAGACCGGCGACAAGGTTCTGTTCGGCAAATGGTCCGGTACCGAGGTCACCTTGGATGGCCAGGAACTGCTGATCATGAACGAATCCGACATTATGGCGGTGCTTGTGGACAAGCCGGCCAAAAAGGCGAAGAAGGGCAAAAAGGCCGCCTAAACACCGGCTTTTTTCTTCACTTCCCCCGATTTTAATTTAGCAGGAGGCCAAAACGCAATGGCTGGTAAAGACGTTATATTTAGCACGGAAGCACGCGACCGCATGATGCGCGGCGTGGATCTTCTGGCCAATTCGGTCAAGGTGACCCTGGGGCCGAAGGGCCGCAATGTGTTGCTTGATAAATCATTCGGCGCGCCGCGGGTCACCAAGGACGGCGTCACCGTCGCCAAGGAAATCGAACTGAAGGACAAGTTCGAGAACATGGGCGCCCAGATGCTTCGTGAAGTCGCATCGAAGACCAACGATGTGGCCGGCGACGGCACCACCACCGCGACCGTTCTGGCCCATGCCATCGTGCGCGAGGGCGCCAAGTCCGTCGCCGCCGGCATGAACCCCATGGACCTGCGCCGTGGCGTCGATCTGGCGGTCCAGACCGTGGTTGCGGCCTTGGAGAAAAGCTCCAAGAAGATCTCCGGCCGCAAGGAAGTGGCCCAGGTCGGCGCCATTTCAGCCAACGGCGAGGCCGCGATTGGCGAGATGATCGCCACGGCCATGGAAAAAGTCGGCAACGAGGGCGTCATCACGGTGGAAGAGGCGCAGAGCCTGGAAACCGAACTCGAGGTCGTCGAAGGCATGCAATTCGACCGGGGTTATCTCTCCCCCTATTTCATCACCAATGCCGACAAAATGATCTCCGAGCAGGAGAATCCCTACATTCTGCTGCACGAGTCAAAACTGTCTTCGTTACAGGCCATGCTGCCGATTTTGGAAGCCGTGGTGCAATCCAGCCGGCCTCTGCTGATCATCGCCGAGGACATCGAGGGCGAGGCCCTGGCCACCCTGGTGGTCAACAAGCTGCGCGGCGGCCTGAAAGTGGCGGCCGTCAAGGCGCCTGGTTTTGGCGACCGCCGGAAGGCGATGTTGGAAGATATCGCCATTCTGACCGGCGGCCAGGTGATCTCGGAAGATCTTGGGATCAAGCTGGAAAGTGTCACCTTGGACATGCTGGGCACCGCCAAGCGGGTCTCCATGACCAAGGAAGAGACGGTGATCGTCAACGGCGCCGGCAAAAAGGCCGACATCACGGCCCGCTGCAGCCAGATCCGGGCCCAGGCCGAGGACACCACGTCTGAGTACGACAAGGAAAAGCTGCACGAGCGTCTGGCCAAGCTGGCCGGTGGCGTGGCCGTCATCAAGGTCGGCGGCGCGACGGAGGTCGAGGTTAAGGAGCGCAAGGATCGTGTTGACGATGCCCTGTCCTCGACCCGGGCCGCCGTGGAAGAAGGCATTGTGCCGGGTGGCGGCACCGCCCTGGTCTATGCCGGCCGTTCCCTGGACAAGCTGAAGGTGAAGAACCCCGACCAGCAGGCCGGTATCGAGATCATCCGCCGCGCCCTGCAAGCCCCGATCCGGCAAATCGCCGAGAACGCGGGCGTGGACGGCGCCGTCGTCGCCTCCAAGGTCTCCGAAAGCAAGGACACCAATTGGGGCTTCGACGCACAGGCGGAAAAATATGTAGACCTGGTCAAGGCCGGCATTGTCGATCCGACCAAGGTGGTGCGTACCGCCTTGCAAGACGCGGCCTCCGTCTCCGGCCTGCTGATCACCACGGAAGCCATGATTGCCGACAAGCCCGAGAAAAAGGGCGCCGGTGGTGCCCCCGCCATGCCCGATATGGGCGGCATGGGTGGCATGGGTGGTATGGGCGGCATGGGCGACATGGGCTTCTAAGCCAGCCACTCATATCCCGACTGTCTGTATTAGGGGGCCGCGCCAATCTGGTGCGGCCCCCTTCTTTTACGACGTGGTGGGCGCCTTGACGCGCACGCGTTGGCGGCGTGGGGGCTGGTTGGCGCCTGGCGCGCCGAGGGCAAGGGCATCGGGCACGAGATGGACGTCCATGGCGCCGGTCCGGCCGCGGATGGCGACCTGGCGGATTTCGAAGGCCGAGAGATCGGCGCCGGCCCGTTCCGCCACCAGGGCCGAAATTACGGCCTGCACGGAGAACTCCTTGGTCATGGTTTCCAGGCGGGAGGCGATATTGACCGTATCGCCAATGGCGGTGATCGTGGTCGCCGCGCCATAACCCATTTCGCCGACGATGGCGGCGCCGGCGTGAATGCCGATACCCATGCGCAGGGGCTTGTCCAGGTCGTGGCGCAGTTGATGGTTCAGATGATCCAGGGCAGCGGCCATGCCCGCCGCCGCCGCCAGGGCCTGGCGGCAGCCCTGCTCCATATTCCCCCGCACGCCGAACAGGGCCATGACACCGTCGCCAATGAATTTATCCAAATGGCCGCCGGCTTCTTCCACCGCCTGGCCCATGCCGCGAAAATACTGGTTCAGGGCAAACACCACGTCATAGGGCAATTTGCTCTCCGAGAACTCCGTGAAGGAACGCAGATCGGCGAACAGTACCGCGATCTCCCGTTCGCTGCCCTGTAGATAGTTGGGCCGAAGCTCATCGCTTTGCATGTTGACGTTCGCGGGCAGCAAGGGCACGACCGAGACATTCGCCGTCGGGCGCAACTGGCAGGCCAGTCGCACGCTTTCGGGGGCGCCAACGCGGGCCAGGACCTTCAACTCATCACCGCTGGCCGCCGGCAGATCGGACAGACCGTCGGCGATACGCACCCGGCAGGTAGAACAACGCCCCCGTCCGCCGCAGACCGAGGCATGCGCGATGCCCGCCAGACGGGAGGCTTCCAACACGCTTACGCCCGGCTCCACCGCCGTATCCCGGCCACCGGGATATGAAATTGTCACCCTGGCGCCGCGTTTGGCCCATAGGCTGCGCGCCCAGCGCCCGGCCAAAATCCCGGCCACGACGATGGCCGTGCCAAGAACGATGTAGTCCATGGTGCCGTAGACGAAATCCACCAGCCGTGATGCGGAATCCCCAAGTTTGAAGGACGCGATGGCCTCGCGCTTCCACTCTTCGTCCTGGGCCCAAAGCGCGATTTGCTTGCCGACGCCCATAAAGCCGGAAAGCGCAAGAGAGGGCAACAATATCGCCGCCGCCAACAGCCAGGGCCGGGCCTTGCCATACCAGGATCGCAGGCGCAGCCATAGATGCAGGCCGATGCAGCCATGACTCCAAACCACAATGACCGCGGCGCCCATGATCCAGGCGTTTTCCGGCAGAAAGACCCAGATACTGAGAATTTCATACAGATAACTGTCATTGGCGCCGAAAAATTCATGGCCGCCGCGTGTCGCCAGAATATGGCCCGGCAAAAGAATGGGGATGGCTAGGGCCAGCACCACCTGAAACCCCTCGGCCCAGGACATGCGCAAGGTCCGCCGCCGCCATATGGCCAGTAGAGACATAAGGACATGCGCCAGCATCGCGCCATAAAGCAGGATGGTGGCGGGCCAGTTGCGCCAGACGGCGAGGAAGATGTCCCGCCCGGCCTCCATTGCCGCAAGGGAAATGTTTCCCAGGCTATGGTTTAGAAAATGGGTGGTGACGAAGACGAACACGATCAGGCCGCTGATCAGGCGAATTTTCCGTGTCCAGCCCTGTCCCATGACGGACGGCTAATGCGCCTCGGCCCAACTGTCGCCGATACCCGCATCGGCAATCAGCGGTACGGATAAATGCGCCGCGCCCTCCATCACCCGCTTCACCACCACGATGGTGTCATCGATCTCGTCAACGGGCACATCGAAAATCAGTTCATCATGCACCTGTAACAGCATGGTGGCGCCCAGGCCGGCCCGGTCCAGGGCGGAGGGCATGGCGACCATGGCGCGGCGGATTACATCGGCCGCCGAACCCTGGATCGGCGCGTTGATGGCGGCGCGTTCATGGAAGCCGCGCCGGGCCGGGTTCTTGTCGTTGATGCCCGGCATATGAATGCGCCGGCCGTGGATAGTCTCCACATAGCCCAATTCCCTGGCGCTTACCTTGGTCTGCTCCATGTAGTCGCGGATGCCAGGGTAGCGTTCGAAATAGGCGTTGATGTAGGCCTGGGCCTCGCCGCGGGCGATACCAAGGTTATTGGCCAGACCGAAGGCGGAAATACCATAGATGATACCGAAATTGATCGCCTTGGCCCGGCGCCTGATCATCGGGTCCATGTCCTCCATGGGCAAGCCAAAGACCTGGGCGGCGGTCATGGCATGGATGTCCTGGCCGTCGTGGAAGGCCTCCCGCAGGGCGGTGATGTCGGCGATATGGGCCAGGATGCGCAGTTCGATCTGGGAGTAATCCGCGCTCAACAGCTTGCAGCCGGGCGCCGCGATGAAGGCCTTGCGGATGCGCCGGCCTTCCTCGGTGCGCACGGGGATGTTCTGCAGGTTCGGGTCGGTCGAAGCCAGGCGGCCGGTTGAGGTCGCCGCCATGGCGTAGGAGGTATGGACCCGGCCCGTCACTGCGTTGATCTGACCCTGCAAGCTGTCCGTATAGGTGCTTTTCAGCTTCGCCAGTTGGCGGTATTCCAGCACTTTCACGGGCAGGTCGTGGCCCTCCGCCGCCAGGCCTTCCAGGATGTCGGCGCCGGTGCCATAGGCCCCGGTCTTGGTTTTCTTGCCGCCCGGTATGGCCATCTTGTCGAACAGAATTTCGCCCAGTTGTTTCGGTGAATTGACGTTGAAGGCCTCCCCCGCCAGTTCGTGGATCTCGCCCTCCAGCGCCACGATGCGAACGGCGAAATCCGCCGACAGACGGGCCAGCTCCGCCCGGTCGACCAGAATGCCCGCCGCTTCCATCTCCACCAGGACCGGCACCAGGGGGCGTTCCAATGTTTCGTAGACCGTGTGCTTACGCTCCGCCAACAGCCGCGGTTTGAGATAGTGGTAGAGGCGCAGGGTCAGGTCCGCATCCTCGGCCGCATATTCCGTGGCCTTGTCCAAGGGGACTTGGTCAAAGGTAATCCGCGCCTTGCCGCTGCCCGCGACCTCCTTAAAGGGTATGGGGTGTACGTCCAGATGCAGTTTGGACAATTCATCCATGCCATGGCCATGCAGGCCGCCTTCGGTCACATAAGACAGCAACATGGTGTCGTCCATGGGCGTGATGGCGACATCGTAGCGGCGCAATACCAACATATCGTACTTCAGGTTCTGGCCCACCTTCAGGACCGAGGGGTCGGCCAGCAGGGGCCGCAGCAGGTCCAGGGCCTGGTCTATGGGAATTTGATCGGGCGCCGCCGCCCCACCCGAGAGATCCAATTCGCCGGCCGGCACCGGACCGGTATGGCCGAGCGGAATGTAACAGGCCTGCCCCGGCCGCACGGATAGTGAAATGCCGACCAGATCCGCCACCATGGCATCCAGCGAAGTCGTCTCGGTGTCCACCGCCACCACGCCCGCCGACCGCGCCAGGTCGATCCATGGCACCAGCTCCGCCAGGCTTTGAATGCACTGATAGTCCCGGTCCAACGGCGCATCGGCCCGTGGCGCCGGGGCGGCTACTGGCGGCAGTTCGCCGCCGAGGCGTTGGGCGATGCGCCCGGCCAGACGCTCCAATTCCATCTCCGCCATGAACGCCAGGAGCACGTCCGCCTCCGGCTGCTTCAGGCGCAGGTCTTCCAGGCCCAAGCCGACCGGCACATCGTCCTTCAACGTCACCAGTTCCCGGCTGATCCTGGCCAGCTCCGCATGGTCGATCAAACTCTGCCGGCGCTTGGGCTGTTTGATTTCCTCGGCACGCGCCAGCACGCCGTCCAGATCGCCGTATTCGTTGACCAGCAGGGCGGCGGTTTTAACCCCGATACCCGGAACCCCTGGGACATTATCGGTGGCATCCCCGCACAAGGCCTGCACATCGATGACCCGGTCGGGGCCGACGCCGAATTTTTCCTGAACCTGTTCCGGTCCAATCAAGCGTTGTTTCATGGGATCGTGCATGACCACTTTGCCGCCGACCAATTGCATCAGGTCCTTGTCGGAACTGACAATGGTCACCTGCATGCCGGCTTCCCGGGCCTGACGGGCATAGGTGGCGATAATATCATCGGCCTCGAACCCGGGCATCTCTATGGTTGCCAGGTTGAAGGCCTGGCTGGCCTGTTTGACCAGAGCGAACTGCGGCCGCAGATCCTCGGGCGGCGGCGGCCGATTCGCTTTGTATTCGGGGTAAATATCATTGCGGAAGGTCTTGCGCGCCGCATCGAAGATGACCGCGAAATAATCGACCTCGCCGCCATCGCGGACATCATCCACCAACTTCGAGAGCATGTTGCAAAAGCCCGAGACGGCGCCCACGGGCATGCCATCGCTCTTGCGGGTCAGGGGGGGGAGGGCATGATAGGCACGAAATATATAGGCTGAGCCGTCGACCAGGTACAAATGTCCCGGCCCGCCCGCGCCCCCGGCGCTCCCCGCCTTTTCCGTCGCTTCAATATTTTGCTCGTTCATGACGACATTATGCCACGGCAAGGGCAAAGGTGGAACGACCGCAATTCATGTCAGCCGAAAATAACCCCCGCAATAAGGCATACTTCGTATGTCATGCGATACATGGGTAATATAATTTTATTATTACAAAGTAACTAGTTGTTAATGGGTTGCCTCTAATGTGCCCATCAGTTCGATGCGTATCAGGCGAACACAAATGACGCCAGCTGTACCAGTCCACCCTGGCGTCGCTGTACCGGTTCCCTCCTCCTCCGGCACAGCCTTTGATGGGGCGCCGTGGCGAATACCACGGCGCCCTATCTTATTTCTCCGGGTAAAGCATATCCTTTTTAGACATGCTTGGATGTTTAAGAAAAGAGCAATTGAACCAACCACTTGGATCGCAAGAGCGAGCCAATTAGTTGAAAATTGCTCTCATTCATATGCCAGTGTCATGGCAAGTCGATGACCAAGCCGTCGTAGGCCGGCTCGACCCCCGGCGGCAGGTCCCTGCACAGCGCCGCATAGTCCATATCCCAGGTCATATGGGTCAGAATGGCCCGTTTGGGCCGCAATCGTTCGATCCAACCCAGGGTCTGGTCCAGATGAGTATGGGTCGGATGTGGTTTCGGCCGCAAGGCATCGACAATCCAGACGTCGAGGTCCTGCAATACTTCGAAGGACGCATCCGGCAAGTCATTCAAATCCGTGGAATAGGCAATGTTGCCGAAGCGGAAGCCAAGGCTTTCCATTGCGCCATGGATCTGCCGGAATGGCACGATGTCAATGTCGCCAAGGGTAAAGGGCCCCTCGATAACATGGGGGGCCGCGATGGGGGGGTAATTTTGGGCCGAGGCAAAGATATAGCCAAACCTCTGTTGTAGGTTTTCCATTGTGCCGGCGTTGCCATAGACCGGAATGCGGTCGCCCTGCATCACCGTAAAGCCCCGCAAATCATCGATGCCGTTCACATGATCGGCATGGTCGTGGGTATAGAGGGCCGCGTCCAGGCGCATCAGATCGGCATCCAGGCATTGTTCCCGCATATCCGGCGTCGTGTCGACAATCAGGTTCGTGGTGGTGCTTTGCACCAGAATGGACGAACGGCGGCGGCGGTTGCGCGGTTCCAGCGGATCGCACACGCCCCAAATGTTGCCGATACGCGGCACGCCGCCCGAGGTGCCGCAGCCCAGCACGGTTACCCGCATGATGGGCCGCGCATTGGTAGTTCGCCAGCCTGGGGAAAATAGTGATTCATGGGCCCATTATGCCATGACCGGGGCAAGCGCGGAATGCCGAGGACGGCAATGTTCTTTTTCATTCACCTTGCAAGCGCCTTGTGAAGCGCCGTATACGAAACCAAAGTTTTGGGTCTGGGGAGGAATTGGTTGATGAGCGAAATTCACGGGGCGCCCGTGTTGGGCGTGATTGGCGGCAGCGGCGTCTACGAGATCGATGGCTTGAGCAATACCCGTTGGCAGGCCGTCGAAACCCCCTGGGGCGAGGCATCGGATGAATTGCTGTTCGGCAACCTCGAGGGGGTGGAGATGGTGTTTCTGCCCCGCCATGGCCGCGGTCATGTGCAAACGCCAAGTTCAATCAATTACCGGGCCAATATTGACGCCCTGAAACGGTCCGGCGTGACCGACATTATTTCCTTGTCCGCCTGCGGCTCCTTCAATGAAGATCTGCCGCCCGGAACCTTTGTCATCATTGACCAGTTCATCGACCGGACCTTCGCGAGGGAAAAAAGTTTCTTTGGCGCCGGCATGGTGGGCCACGTCTCCATGGCGCACCCAGTCAACGCCCGCCTGGGCGATTGGTGCGAGCGGGCGGCGCGCGAGGTCGGCGTGCCGGTGCATCGGGGCGGCACCTATCTGTGCATGGAAGGGCCGCAGTTTTCCTCGCTGGCGGAGAGCAACCTGTACCGCCAATGGGGCTGTCAGGTCATCGGCATGACCAACATGCCCGAGGCGAAGCTGGCCCGGGAGGCGGAAATTCCCTACGCCACCGTGGCCATGGTCACCGATTTTGACTGCTGGCACCCGGATCATGACGCGGTGCAGGTGGACGATGTCATCCGGGTGCTGTTGGCGAACGCCGACAATGCCCGCAATCTGGTCAAACTTGTGGCGCCGCGAATGCGCGAACGTCCCGCCGTCTGCCCCTCGGGCGATGACCGGGCGCTGGAAATGGCCCTGATGACCCAACCCGATAAACGGGACCCGGCCCTGATGGCCAAACTGGACGCGATCGCCGGCCGCGTCATGAACGGCTGAAGGAGCCAGATATGAACCCCGTGAACCTCAAGGACCTGATCCGGACCATTCCCGACTACCCCAAACAGGGCATCATGTTCCGCGATATTACCACCCTATTGCAGCATCCCGCCGGCTTTCGCCGCACCGTGGATGAAATGGTGCATCCCTTTGCCGGCAGCTCCATCACCCGCGTCGCCGGGATCGAGGCGCGGGGCTTCATCCTGGGCGGCGCCGTGGCGCATCAGCTTTCCATCGGCTTTGTCGCGGTGCGCAAAAAGGGCAAGCTGCCCTGGCAGACCATATCCGTGGAGTATGAGCTGGAATACGGCACGGACGAGGTGGAAATCCATATTGACAGCGTGGAACAGGGCGACCAGATCCTGATCGTCGACGACCTGATCGCCACGGGCGGCACCGCCGCCGCCACCACGCAATTGGTGCGCGATGCCGGCGGCGAGGTGGTGGGCGCCTCCTTCATCGTCGACCTGCCCGACCTGGGCGGCCGAAAGGTATTGGAAAATATGGGCGTCCCGGTACGGACCCTGATGTCGTTCGAGGGGGAATGAAGATGACATTTGACCATCCGGGCGAACATCCAACCGATCATCCCAAGTCCGCCGGCTGGCGGGACCAGCCCCGTTATCCCGACCCGGCTATCGAGACCCTGGACCCCCGTTTCGAGGGCTATCGGATTTTCAGCGCGGCGGTGGAGCGGCTTTATACCGGCTGCCGCTGGTCGGAAGGCCCGGTCTGGTTCGGCGATGGCCGCTATTTGCTGTGGAGCGATATTCCCAACAACCGCATATTGAAGTGGGAAGAGGAAACCGGCCAGGTCAGCATCTTCCGCAAACCAACGGATTTCGGCAACGGCAACACCCGGGACCGTCAGGGCCGCCTGATCACCTGCGAACATGGCGGGCGCAGGGTGACCCGCACGGAATATGACGGCTCCATCACCGTCCTGATGGACCAATGGCGGGGCAAGCCGTTGAATTCACCCAACGACGTGGTGGTGAAATCCGATGGCTCGGTCTGGTTTACGGATCCGCCGTTCGGCATTCTGGGCAACTACGAAGGCCACAGGGCGGAACCGGAGGTGCCCCAGGCGGTCTACCGCATCGATGGCGACAGTGACGAGATAACAGTGGTGACGGACGATGTTCTGGGCCCCAACGGGTTATGTTTCTCGCCGGACGAGAGCATCCTTTATGTGGTCGAGTCCCGGGGCGTGCCGAACCGCAAGATTCTGGCCTTTGACGTTAACTCCGATGGCCGGAAAATCTCGAACAAGCGGGTGCATATCGACGCCGGACCGGGGGGCACGCCGGACGGCATGCGCAGCGACGTGGACGGCAACCTGTGGTGCGGCTGGGGCATGGGCAGCGCGGAACTGGACGGCGTGCTGGTGTTCGCCCCCGACGGCGCCAAGATTGGCCGCATCGCCCTGCCCGAACGCTGCGCCAACGTCTGCTTCGGCGGCCCCAAGCGCAACCGCCTGTTCATGGCCGCCAGCCAATCCCTCTATGCGCTCTATGTGAATACCCAGGGCGTCGCGGGCGGTTAGTTCCAACCTGCTGTTCATTACGCGACCACGGCTGCGACGGCAGCCCGGCGCTTATGCGCCGCCCCCGTGGAGCCGTGCGCTTCAGCGCACGCGTGTGAACGATAATATGTTATTAGACGAAGCCGCAGCCGGAAACTTCCCGCAGCAGGTTCTGGACGAAGACCAGCAACAGAATCAAAACCACCGGGGACAGATCAATACCGCCCAGATTGGGCATCAGGCGCCGTATGGGCCCCAGGGCCGGCTCCGTGATCTTGTGCAGAAAATCACCGACCATGAAGACGAAACGGTTTTGCGTGTTGATGACGTTAAAGACCACCAGCCACGACATCACGACCTGGATCAGGATCATCCAGAAATACAACATGATGACGCTTGAAACCAATTCGATAATGGAACACATGCGAAGCCCCAACTCTTTCCCAGATCTTTTCCCAGACCTTTTCCGGCACCCTGCCGACGGTCGCCACAGATGTAATGCCCTCCCGCCGCCAACGCAAGCATGCAAGTGGGCCAATGCGAGAACTTACCGCCCTTGACAGCCCCGTTGGATGGTTCCTATATGCCAGCGGATTTTTCGGGGCCGTAGCTCAGTTGGGAGAGCGCCACGTTCGCAACGTGGAGGTCAGCGGTT
>JAPYPT010000105.1:10171-16443 GCA_029937535.1 Alphaproteobacteria bacterium | reverse complement strand
ATTCCCGCGTAGGCGGGAATCCAGATCTATCCATGTTTTCAGACATTTATGATTTGTCCCTGGATGCCCGCCTGCGCGAGCATGACAGTGAGGCAGATTTTGAAGTCCGATTTGGCGCAAGGGCGGCAAACCCGACAGGCCACTCTCGGCCCGCGGTGGAAAAGCACCAGAAGACAAAGCCGCGCAATCAGATCTGGGCTGACCCCCTTATCCGATTGCATCGCCTGCCCATAACAGGCGAAATTTAGCCAGGGGCTCTGCTTATCAATGTATGAAAATTGAGGAACATATCCCCTGCAATGGGCGTTGACAAAATCCGGCAACCCCCACAGAATCACGAAAATTGAAACCATTATCATGAGGCCATCAAGTATGTCGGAATCCGATAAAGACCTGTTTAATTTGGCGATGTCAGACGAGGCGCGCCCGCTGCTTTATGCGTTGAAAAAACACATCGAAGAGAACGTGGCGCCCATCACGGAAGAATTTTTTGAGCTCAACGAGGGCAAGGAAGACCGCTGGACCTGGCATCCCCGGCAGCTTGAATTGTTGGATGGGGCCAAGGCGAAGGCCAAGGAATTAGGCCTGTGGAATTTCTTTCTGCCCGATGCCGAAACGGGGCAGGGGCTGAACAATCTCGATTATGCCTATATCGCCGCCGAATTGGGCAAATACGCTCTGGCCTCCGAGACCCTGAATTGCAGCGCGCCCGATACCGGCAACATGGAAGTGCTGGAGCGCGTGGGCACGCCGGAGCAAAAGGACAAATGGCTGCGGCCCCTGCTGGATGGCGAAATCCGCTCGGCCTTCGCCATGACGGAGCCGGGCCATGCCTCGTCGGATGCGAAAAATATCTCCACTTCGGCGGTGCTGGAGAACGGCGAATGGGTCATCAATGGCTCAAAATACTATATTTCAGGCGCCGGCGACCCCCGCTGTAAGATCATGATCACCATGGTCAAAACCTCTCCCGACGCCCCACCCTCGCGCCAGCAGTCGCAAATCCTGGTGCCCATCGACACCCCCGGCGTCGAGATGGTGGAGGGCATGCAGGTCTTTGGCGAGGACCATGCGCCCCGCGGCCATATGCATATCAAATTCAACAATGTGCGGGTGCCGGAAGAAAACATGCTGCTGGGCGAGGGCCGCGGCTTCGAGATTTCCCAGGTGCGCTTGGGCCCGGGCCGTATTCACCATTGCATGCGTTCCATCGGTGCTGCCGAAAAGGCTTTGGAGTTGATGGTCAAGCGGGCCGGCAGCCGCGAAGCCTTCGGCCGGCCCATTCTCAGGCTGGGTAAAAACGTCGAGGTCATCGCCCGCGCGCGCATCGAAATCGATGCCATGCGTCTGATGGTGCTGCAGGCGGCCAAGGCCATGGACGTTCTGGGTAACCGGGACGCCCGCGTCTACGTCTCCGCCGTCAAGGCCATGGTGCCCGAAAAAGTCTGCGCGATTATCGATCAGGCCATCCAGATGCATGGCGCCACCGGCGTCAGCCAGTGGACGCCGCTGACCCAAATGTACACGCAACAGCGCACCCTGCGCCTGGCCGATGGCCCGGACGAGGTCCATCACATGGTCGTGGGCCGCGCGGAGGCGCAAAAACACGTCGCCTGGTGACGATGCCGGGGCGGTCAGCTTCATCGACCGCCCCGCGCCCGACTTGATCCGAAATCCAAGCAATGGCGAAGGAAACGGATCTGTATGCGCCCGTGAAGGCGATGCTGGAGGGCCGGGGCTATACGGTCAAGGCGGAGGTTCAGGGCTGCGACGTGGTGGCCCGCAAGGACGATGCCCCGGTCGTTATTGTTGAACTGAAACTCGCATTCTCCCTTGATCTGGTGCTTCAGGGCATCAGCCGCCAGAACCTTACGGATGACGTCTACCTCGCCGTACAAGCGCCCGATACAGCCCTCAAACGGAAGAACTGGCGCGCCCGGCAACGGGGATATGTGAAATTGTGCCGTATGCTGGGATTGGGATTGATGCTCGTAGCGCCAACATCCGCCAAGGGCCGGCAAACAGACATTTTGCTCGATCCCGCGCCCTATGCGCCGCGCCAGAACAAACGCCGGCAAACCCGGTTGATAGCTGAATTCCTGGCCCGTGAAGGTGATCCCAATACGGGAGGCGCCAACCGGACAAAAATCATCACCGCCTACCGGCAAGACGCGTTGCGCTGCGCCATCGTGCTGAAGTGCCCGGATCAATTGAAAGTCGCCGAAATCAGGGCTGGGTCGGGGGTTCCGAGAGCGGCCTCCATTCTGCAGAAAAACCACTATGGCTGGTTCGAACGAACGGAACGCGGTGTTTACCGCCTCTCACCGGCGGGCCGGGAGGGTCTGCAAACTTATGCGGACATCCTTCCGTCCCTGGATGAAACGGCCTCCTGAATCCCACGAAATCTCCGTTTGCCTTACTCGGCGGCGTCGCTGGAGCGTTTTTTGGCGAAGCGTTGGCGCATGGTCTCTGGCAGACCGCCGGGATCGACGGGGATGCCATGGACCTGCATGTTGTGGCTGTGACATAGCTGGTGCAGGGATAAGGCTTTGGGACATGGCCGCCGGGCGGCCCATGGTGTCTTGCGCCTGATTGACGGCTTCCTTGGCCAGCTTCAAGGCGAACAGCGGTTTTTGGGCAATCCTTTCGGCCATGGAGAGGGCGGTGGGGCAAATTGGGGCCGATTGCAGCAGTGGTCAATCGCCGTCCGGGGTTTGTGGTTCGATCGTAGGGTCGATGATGGCCAGCATGGCGGGAAAATAGGCCTCCGCCAGGGGGCCTTTGGCGGCCTCTTGAAGGATCTCGATCGTGGTCTTGGCGGCTTTGACATCAACGCCGGTTTCTTCCGCTAAATCAAGGGCATATTGCATGTCCTTGATCATATAGTTCATGGAAAATGCGCGCAGGGGAAAAACCCCCGGCAGCATCGCCTTGACGCCGTGGTTGCGCAGCACGAAGCTGTCGGCGGAACCCTTGGAGAGGGTTTCCAGCAGCAGCGCATCGTCCAGGCCGGCGCGGCGGCCGATGGTCAGGGCCTCGGCCACCACGTTGACGGTCTCGGCGACGATCAAGTTGTTGAGGATTTTCACGACCTGGCCGCTGCTGGGGGGGCCACACAGGGTAATATCGTTGCCATAACAGGCGATCAGGGGGCGAATACGCGTGAACACCTCTGCCTCCGCCCCCACCATGACCGCCAGGGTGCCGTCGCGGGCGGCTTGCCGGGTGCGGGCGATGGGGGCGTCCGCGTAATCGATGCCCAGGGCATTGAAATCGGCGGCCAGTTCCTTGGTCAGGGCGACGGGCGCCGTGGTGGTATCGACGATGGTCTGGCCCGATGTCATATGTGGCTTCAGCGAGGCGCAGATTTCCGCCAATTGTACGCCGCTGGGCATGGATATGAAGATGGTGCCACAGTTTTTGGCGATATCCTCCAGGCTATCGGCGACGCCCATGTTGGCGGCGCGGGCCCGCTCCAGGGGGGCGGGGTCGATGTCATAAGCGATGACCGTGCGCCCGGATTTTGTGTGCAGGTTGTGGCACATGGGCTCGCCCATGACGCCCAGGCCGATGAAACCGATGGTGTTCATGTCCATGTTACCCGCCGTTCGCCGCGCTGGTCCCGGCAATGCGTCCGAAAACCGCGCCCGACATCAGGCCGGTGCCGCCCGGATAGTTGAAATAGAACAGACCGCCGATCATTTCTCCCGCCGCATAGAGGCCGGGGATCGCCAGGCCATCGGTATCGATGACCTGGGCGTCATTGTCCACGCGGACGCCGCCAAAGGTGAAGGTGATGCCGCAGGTGACGCCAAAGGCCATGTAGGGCCCTTCGTCCAAGGTATTGGCCCAATTGGTTTTTTCCAACGCCAGGCCGTCCGTGCGGCGGCCGTCCTTGACGGTTGGGTTAAATTCGATGTCCGTCTGTACGGCAGCGTTGTATTCGGCCAAGGTGCGCAGGAACTGTGCCGCATCGACGCCTTCCATTTGCGCCGCCAGGCCTTCCAAGGTGTCCGATTGGGCCTTGGTCACCTCCCGGATACGGTATTCGTCGCGCAGCAGGTGGACGACTTTCTGGTCGAACACCTGATAGGCGAACTGGCGTGGCTGGTTGAGGATTTCCCGGCCGTATTTGGCATAAGTGTAATTGCGGAAATCCGCGCCCTCGTCCACGAACCGCTTGCCGTCCGCATTGATGATCAGACCAAAGGGATAGCTGTGTTTCTGGAAGCCGTCGCCGACCGCCAGGTCGCCGAATTCCGGGGCATTGCGGTCCCAGGCCACGGCATGACAGCCCGACCAGTTGCCCCGCGGACTGGCGCCCGCGGCAAGGGCCATCTGGATGCCATCGCCGGTGTTAAAACGGGTGCCGCGCACAGGGGCCAATTCCCAGCCGGGGCCCAGATAGCGGGTCCGCATCTCCGCATTCGCTTCGAAGCCGCCGCAGGCCAGAATGACCGATTTTCCGCTCAATTCCTGGGTTTTTCCATCTTGACGCAGGCTCACGCCGTGGACGCCGTCGTCATCCTTGATCAGGGACAGGGCGCGGGCGTTGTAGCGGATTTCGATGCCTTCACGGGCGCAGGATTCCGTCAGCGCCTCGATCAGGCCCGGTCCGCCGCCCCAGGCCTCCACCGTCAGGCCGCCCCAGAACTTGAATTTGCCGTCCACCTTGAAAGCCTGCTTGGCATAGAGGGGCAGGAAGCGCAGGCCCTTGCCTTGCAGCCATTTCAGGGTCTGAAATGACTGCGTGATGAGGATCTCCGCCAAGTCCGGATCGGTCCGGTAATCGGTCAGTTGACCCATGTCATCGAAGAATTTTTCCTCCGTATAACTGCCAAAATCCGTGTTGTTGCGCTCTTCATCCGTCAGGTCGGGCATCAGTTCCAAAATATCGTCGCGGCCATTGTAAACGGTACGGATGGCGCCGGCGGTGAAGCGGGAGTTGCCGCCCGCCTCGTCCTGCGGCGCGCGCTCCAGCACCACCACGGAGGCGCCGCTTTCCCGGGCGGAGAGGGCGGCACACAGGGCAGCGTTGCCGCCGCCCACGACGATGACGTCAAATTCGGGCATAACCTATTCGTATCCTTTGATTTTTTCTAAAACGGGAACGATGTAACGGCGAAAACGCACGGGGTCCTCGCACATGGGAAAATGGCCCAGGCCTTCCATGATGGTGGCCTCGGCGCCGTCGATCCGCGCCGCGGTGCGCAAGGTATCCTCGGGCGTGCAGGAGAAATCATATTCGCCGGTCAGCAGATAAACCGGGCAGGTCTGGGTATCGATGTCTCCCACCCGGTCCCGGTAATCGGAATCGACGCGGTAGAAATGCAGATCGCCCTTGAACACACCCGGACCGCTCTGCTGATACCCCCATAGGGTCTCCCACCGGTACTCATCGGGTGCTTGCGGCGCCACCAGACCCGAGACCAGGGCGGCGGAAACCTCGCCCCCGTGCACATCGGGCCGGTGCAACCATTCGGTGTCGTACCAGGGCTCTTGATGATCGGCGCTCTCCAGCCCGATGACGGCCCGGAAATCCTCGCCATGGCTCAATGCCAGTTCCAGGACGATGCGCCCGCCCATGGAACAGCCCATGATCACCGGTTGCCTCAATTCCAGGCCCCGGCAGAACGCCAACACCGTATCAACGTACAATTCGGTGGTAAGACTGTAGTCTTCGAGGTGATACCCAGCGGGTGGTAAGCTCTTGCCATGCCACGGTAAATCGAAAGATATGACACGGTAGTCTCTGGTAATACCCGGATCATTGAGCAAATGCCGGTACTGAGAGCCATCTGCGCCGGCGGTGTGCAGGCACACAAGGGGGATGCCGCGGCCTGATTCCTCAAAATAAATACGATTTATTCGACCGTAGATCTCGACCTGCATATAATGGCCGGTGATGGGTTCCAGTTTAGCCACCATGACCGACTGCCTCCGTTTCAGGCTTGCGGGCCAAGGATAGAAGCTCCTTGAAGTATCTTAAATTCGCCATAAGAGGGTGTAATTCGCCCTCGATCCGGGCCTCCCCGCGCTTGCACATGGCAAACAGATCGTGATAGCCGGGACGGGGTACGGGGTGGCGGAATTGCGCCCAGGCCGCCGCTTCAATGTGAATGGCGAAGCGCCGGGAGCGCAACAATGCCGGCCCCGGCGCGACGGCGGCCACCTTGCCGTGGGAAATCGTGAAATAGTGGGTTTCATCGCCGATCCCCAGCAGGAAATCCAGATTGAGGTACCGCCCGCGCCGGACCAGCGCCGCATCCGCG
>JAPYPT010000105.1:0-10161 GCA_029937535.1 Alphaproteobacteria bacterium | reverse complement strand
GCGTGCCCGCGCCGCTGACATCGCGATCAGTCCGGCAAGCTTTTCCAATGTCGTGGTAATCTCGCTCATGGTCACACCATAGGGGCGGGGCGCGCCGCCGTCAAAATCCACCTAATCCGCCTCTGCCGCGACCCGGAATAGATCGAAATCTTTACCTAAATCCGCCGGCAAAACGACAGTTTTCAGCCAATAAGGCGGTTGTCCCCGCTCCAGGCGCATGAGCAGGGTCGCGGGGCCCTCGGCGTGGCGGTAATTGTCGGCCTCGGGGTCGCCGGGGCAAATCAGGACCAGGTCGATGTTTCGCCGGTTTGCCACCGCTTTCGCGGCATCATCGTTGACGGCGCCGAGGAAGTGAATGGTGTCGACGATGCCGGCGGTGTTGCGGTGATAGGGCGTGGCGGTCACGTTGTGGTGGGTGCGGTACAATAATTCCGGTCCGGAATAGATGAAATTGAGCAGATTATGGCGGCGGTTAGGGTAGTTTTCAGCCAAATACCGGGCCATGACCGGCAGCTCGCACGGCTTGCCGGTATTCGCGATGGGGAGCGCTTGGCGCAGCAGCCCAGCCCCGATCAAAGGACCCGCGGCCAGAAATATGATGGTCCCGATGGGCAGCGCGGCCCGGCCCAGACCGCCGCCGCCGAAGCGCCCGAAAAGATAGTGCAACAGGGCGATACAGGGCGGCAGGGACAAGATCTGCGCATAGCCAACCCAACGCGCCTCGCGCAGCGCCAGCAATAGCGCTAAGCACAGGAAAACCGCTAAAATTGCCCAATTCAGCCGGGTTTGACCCCGGCTTCGGCGAAGCAATTGGAACAGGGTTGGCAGCGCCACGATGGCCAGACCGAGATGGACCAGGGCGTTGGGGCCCGTGCGGCGCAAATCGTCAAACTGTAAAATCGGGCTGACCTCGGCATTGTTGGCGAACCAGATTTCCCGCACCAGGGGGGCCATTTTGGCCATGGGGCCGTCCAATATATCGGGCAGCCACAGACCCATGATGACGGCGGTGCCGGCGCCGCAGGCAATCGCCAGGCCCCATCGCGTGGCCCGCCGCGGCTCGTGCCGGGCGCACAGCGCGGGTAGGACAAGCAACAGGGCGAACAGCGCCACATGCACCAATGAGAGGCGGTCATAGTCCAGCGTTAACAGATCGTTGGGGGGCCGCTCCAGCAGCAGGGCGATCACGAGGCCGAGGCATAAATAGCCTAAATACTGCGCTATTCGGTGCAGATACGGGCCACCGCGGACGATCCAGGCCGTGGCCAGGGCAGCCAGGATCATGGCGGCGCCCAAGCCGCCCTCGATACTGATCCACAACGCCAACGTCGATGTAAGGGCCGCCAAACGCACGGTTTTGCCGTCATATTGGACCTGGGCCAGGCGGATGGCGAAGCCCATTTGGGCGATGAACAACATGGTATTCAAGCCGTGATGGTCCGGCCGGCCGGCGGCGAATTGGAAGCTGATGAAGAATTGCACCGCGAACAGCAGACCCAAACGCACCAGCCCGGCCTGATCGAACAGCGGCCGGCAGGCCCACAGCAATATAACCAGGGTCACGAGATGCAGAATTGGACCCATCGCGGCGGCCCAGGCAAACAGAGCCGCCTCGAAATTCGCCACCATGGCCCCAAGTGCGCCGCCCACCAGCAGCAAAACATCCAGGGGCCGGGTCCAATGCAGGGTTTCACCAAAGGGGGTGTTGCTGCGCGCCGAGACGGCGTCATACCAGAGGCCGCTGTCCCAAAGCTCCCGCACGCGCAGCACCCGCATATAGGCATCGGGGCCGATCAGGCGGCCGTCCAGCACGGGCCAATCGCCTAAAATCTGCAATATAACGTGGGCACCCACAACAAACAGCGCCGGCAACAGGGCAAGTAGCAGCAACCGGCGCAGGCTCATAACAGGACCTTGTACAAACGGTACCATTGAGCAAGCTCGGACGGCAGTTGCAGGGGCTGCAGCCAGACCGGGCGGGGCCGGTTGGGGCGGTACAGGCGGCTCTCGCGGTCCGCCGGGCAGGTCAGAACCAGATCGATGCGCCGCCGATCGGCAATTTCAAAGGCCGATTTGACGTCCATGGCGCGAAAAAACTCAAGCGTATCCCGGCCGCCCTGGGCGTTGCGGAAATAGGGCGTGGCGATAACTTCGTGTTGGCTGCGGTACAAGATCGCCGGGCCGATGGTCATATATGACAGAATGCGCCGTGGCTTGGCGAACCGGGCCGCCAGATGCCGGGCCATGGCGTCTTGAGGGCATTTCGCATGGGCCCGCGGCTCGTTCCTATTTTCGGCGGCAAACTGGGCGGAGAGTAGCAGCCAGCCGAAGGCAAAGGCCAGGACCACCGCCGTCCGGCCCGCCGATGCGGCAAAGATCCGAATTAATCCCGGTTTTCCGCCCATTCCGCGCAAGGTGGAGGTCAAGACCGCGCAATAGCCGGGCAGGGCCAGCAGGGCGACGTAGGGCGCCCATCGTATCTGCGCGATGGCCAGGATGGCCAGGGGCAGGTAAAGCACCATGCCCGCCGTCAGCAGCGCCCAGGGCCATTGGTTCCCGGTTTGGCGCAGGCGCCACAGTCCAAAGGGCAGGGCCAGGAAGGCGGGGCCAAAATACAACAGGAAATCCCGTACGGTGTTCGCGGAGGCGGTTTCGCCGGCATATTGCAGGATCGCCGCCGCGAAAACCCTGTCTTGCCCGGCCAGGGGACCGTGGATCAAGGGGGGAAAGGCGAGCAATGAGAGCGCGGGCACGGCGGCGAAGGCGATAATGCCGGGCCAGCGCGGTCCGGTCAGGGCCGCGACCGCGAATGCGCTCATAATCAACAAGAATAAAGCCGTGTAAACTATTGAAATTTTGTCATAAACTATGTTTAGATAATCTGCACTGGGGGATTCCACGGCGATCGCGACGACACTGATGACCGCCAGCCCCGCCGCCAGGATCAGGCCTTGGAACGCGCCGGTCCGGCCCTGGCGGAACCAACGGAACAGAAAAACGCCAAAAGCCAGGGCGACGGCCACCAGGCCCTCCACGCTGACCCAAACCAGCAAACCCAGTGGCAACGCTAGAATGGCCGCCCAGAGCAGCGGACGGCCGGCCACGGCCCGGATCTGGGCGCCCAGGGCAGAAACGAACAGCAACAGGATCAGGGCATGGTGGTCCGGGCGGCCCGGCGCGAATTGGTAGTCCAGCAGCAATTGCAGGGGGAACAACAAGCCCAGCCACAACAATCCGAGTCGCCCCAGCAAGGGCCGGGCAGCCCACAGCAAGGCCAGCAGGGTCAGAACATGGAGGATGGATGGTAACCAGACGCCCGCCTGGTGGAGAGCCTCCGCGCCGCCAAGGCTGGGCGTCAGGATTGCCGCGCCGGCCACCAACAGGCCGTCCAGGGGGCGGCTCCAATGCAGGGTGTGGCCGTGGGGGGCATTGGCCCGGTCGATGCGTTGGTCGTGCCAAGCGCCGTCCTGGAGCAGCTTGGTGACCCTGACCAGGCGCATATAGCTGTCGCTGTCGTGCAGTTCGCCCCGGAATACGGCACCGTCATCGCGGCCCGCCATCCACCATTGGGCGGTGAACAGGGCCAGGAGTGAAATGGTCAGAAGAAATATACCGCGCATCAAGGAAAGCCGAAATTAGGGATCATTTCTCCTCATGATATTCGGCTTCGGTATTAACGGACCAGATATTCGCTTTATCGGTCCGTTCCGCGATGATGTTATCCACCGCGACCATGGCCGTCAGCATGGAATGATCCATGTTGTTGTAGCGGTGCATGCCGTTGCGGCCCAGCAGGAATAAATTCTCCAATTGGTCGGTAAAGTCGCGGACTTCATCGAATCGGTCATAGCTGCCGAAATAGGCGGGGTAGGTCTTGGGCACCCGGATCACCACCTGATCCAGCACCGCGTCCGGCTCTATGACATTGATTTTCTGCATTTCCAGAATGGCGAACGCGGACAGGGCGGCATCATCCATGGTCCACAGATCATCGCCTTCGTCGCAGAAATATTCCAGGCCGATCCAGACATGATCGGGGTTGGCCACCAGATAAGGGCTCCAATTGTTGAAAAACTGCAGACGGCCCACCTTGACGCCGGGTTCCTGGACGTAAATCCAGTTGTCGGACATTTTTTCGGCGATATCGCGCCCCGTGGCGTTGCCGCCCAGCTTCAAATTCGTCAGCAACAGGCCCACGGTGATGAAATCCCGGTAGATCAAGCCGTCCGCGACCTCACCCGCCGCCGCCGGTGGCCGGGGCTCCATGGCGCCCATCAATTGCCGTACATCGGTCGTGGAGAAATAGAAATCACCCTTTGTCTGAAGGGGGTTATCCGTTCCATTTACGATGGTGGCGCCGACCACCCGGCCTTCCTCATGTTGCAGTCCGGTGACCAAGGCGTTGGTATGCACCTCGCCGCCCCGTTCGCGGATCATTTCCGTCACCCGCTCCCACATCTGGCCGGGGCCGTGTTTGGGATAAAGAAACTGCTCGATCAGGGAGGTTTCCACATCCTTTTGCGCCAGATCGCCCTTGGTTCGGAAGATCGAGCCCAGGGCGTGTTTGACGATACCCAAAAGCGACAGGCCCTTGACCCGCTGGGCGCCCCATTCGGCTGAGATTTGTGCACAAGGGACGCCCCAGACCTTTTCCGTGTAGTCCTTGAAAAACGTATTGTAGAGCCGGCGGCCAAAGCGGTTGATGAAGAAATCCTGCAGGGATTGCTCCGGGCGGATCGGTGCGATCTGGCTTTTGAGAAAGCTGAAACCGATCACCATGGTGGCGCCCAGACCCAATTTTCTCAGTGTTTGAAAATTCAGGGACAGAGGATAATCGAACAGTTTGCCGCCCCACAGAATGCGCGACTTGCGCGCCCGCACCAACATGACATCGTCCACCTGATCGGGGTCCGGGCCATCGGCGGGCATTTCCAGCCAGCGGGATTTATTTTGATATCCCAAGGAGATAGCGCCGTCCTTGCCATCATCGCGGCCCTGCAGGGGCAGAATTTTCGACCACCAGTCCATCACCCGGTCGGATTTTGAAAAGAACCGGTGCCCACCAATATCAATGCGGTTGCCTGCATGCACGAAGGTGCGCGCGATGCCGCCGACATTATCGGCGCCCTCATAGACGATGGGTTTGATGTCCGTGCGCTGCAACAATTCCAGCGCCGTGGTCAGTCCGGCAGGGCCGCCTCCGATGATGATGGCCGTGCGCTTTTCCGTCATGGGCCCCCCATTTATGTTGTGAACAGGATAATTTTGCGGACGACGAAATTAAAGACAAAAGAGGTCGCCGCCGCGCCTATCTTAGCAATGATCAAGGACAACGCGGCAACTTCGATACCCAGCCACAACACACTTTCGTTGACCGCCAGGCCACCGATGCCTATCGCGACGAAAATCAGTAACTCCATGCTCCTATTAGATAATTTCCGGTTCCGGAAGGCCCAATGTATCGATCCCAGATAGGCGGCCACGGCGCCAAAGGCAAAGGCGACGGGATTGGCGATCAGGTAATGGGCGCCAAACCCGAGGGTCAATAATGACAACAACCCAACATCGACACCCAGGGCCACGGCACTGACCACCAAATAGCGGGACAATTCACCCGACAGGACGCGCTGGTCGTTGGGATTGATCAAGGTGATTTGCGCCTTCGGTTCATAAGTCAATTGTGACATAGGGGCCTCTCTTTTCTGGCCTATATTTTGGTGCGAAGGCAACCCATGCCAGTGACAGACCGCACTCGTGGTGCCTTGCGCACCACGATTCTTCAGGGTCTCGTGGTCTTTCGATCCTCACGGATGGGCCCATCCGTTAGAATCGGACCACGAGGCGGCCAATAGGGCACCTGACATCTGCCGAATACAGGCTATGTTATGGCCGGCGGTGGCAACCAGCCGAGCAAGACTTTGAGATTTGGGGACAAAACAATGCCGGACGAACCATTCCAACCCGTAAAGGCCTACCATGACGAGGCTTTCCTAAACAGCCGGGAAGCGCGCCCCTTGCGTATTCTGGCGGAATATATGGAGCCCGAGGAGCGGTTTCGTCAGGAACATGTGCGCGATACCATCGTTGTCTTCGGCTCGGCCCGCTTTCAATCGGCGGAGGCGGCGGGGCGGTCGCTGAAAATGGCGCAAAATTCGGGCGCTGACGTGGCCGCGGCGGAAAAAGCCGTCAAAATGTCCCGCTACTACGAAGATGCCCGGGAATTGGCTGCCCGCCTGACCACATGGTCAAAAGGCCTGGACCGGGAGGACAAACGTTTCGTGATCTGCACGGGCGGCGGCCCCGGTATCATGGAAGCGGCCAGCCGCGGCGCCTCGGAAGCCAAGGGGCTGAATATCGGCCTGAATATCTCCCTGCCGTTCGAACAATTCGCCAACCCCTACGTCACCCGCAACCTGGCGTTTGAGTTCCATTATTTCTTCACCCGAAAATTCTGGTTCTCCTATCTGGCCAAGGCCATCGTCGCCATGCCCGGCGGCGTCGGCACCCTGGACGAATTGTTCGAAACCCTGACCCTGATACAAACCCAGAAAATCCGCAAAAAGGTCCCCATCGTGCTGTACGGCAAGGAATTCTGGGACCGGGTGGTGGATTTTCAGGCATTGGTGGATTTCGGTACCATCGACGCCGAAGATCTCAAGCTGTTTCACCGCTCCGACAGTGTCGACGACGCCTTTGCATATCTGACCAAGGAGCTTATGGAACATCATATTCAGGACGCTGGACCAACTATGTAAATCAATAGTTTATGTTGCTTAGTTAATGTTTATTATAATAATATATTGGCAAGTAACAAGCCACACTGTCATCCTCGGGCGTAGCGCAGCGGAGACCCGTGGATCCAGAGCCGCGAACACTATAGTTTGTTGCCCTGGATTGCCGGGTCGAGCCCGGCAATGACGTTAAGGGGGCTGCATGCCGTTTTGTGTAGGTTATTTGTATTTAGGAGAAATCGATGAATGGCATCTTACGCGGCCTTCGGGTGATCGAAGGCTCGGCCTTTATCGCCGCGCCCTCCGCTGGCATGACCCTGGCCCAAATGGGCGCTGAAGTGATCCGTTTCGATCCTCTGGGCGGCGGCCTGGACTACCGCCGTTGGCCGGTGACGGCGGATGGCGCCAGCCTCTATTGGGCCGGTTTGAACAAGGGCAAAAAATCCTTCGCGGTGGATATCCGTAATCCCAGGGGGCGGGAGTTGCTGACCCAATTGATTTGTACGCCGGGCGAGAACAACGGCATTTTTCTGACCAATTTCCCCACCTCCGGCTGGATGTCCTACGAGACCCTGAAAGCCGGGCGCGATGATTTGATCATGCTGAACATCAAGGGCAACCGCGACGGCACATCGGAAGTGGACTACACCGTCAACCCAGCCACCGGTTTTCCCAATCTGACCGGCCCGGTGGGGGCGGGGGCGCCGGTCAATCATGTGCTGCCCGCCTGGGACATCGCCACGGGATTGGCGGCGGTGAACGGAATTCTGGCGGCGGACCGGCACCGGCGGCTGACGGGGGAGGGGCAGTTTATCTCTCTCGCGTTGACGGACATGGCGTTTGCGACCCTGGGAAACCTCGGATTTATTGGCGAGGCGCAGATCAACGGCGCGGAGCGCACGGCCACGGGGAACGATTTGTTCGGCGCCTTCGGCCGGGATTTCGTCAGCCGCGACGGCCGCCGGGTGATGATCGTCGCCATTACGGGGCGGCAATGGCCGGCCTTGGTGGAAACCGCCGGCATTGCGAAAGGCGTGGCGGAGATCGAGGCCCGGCGCGGCCTGGATCTGAAACGGGAAGGCGACCGCTATCTGGCGACCGGCGATATCGCGGCGCTTTTGGCGCCTTGGTGCCAATCGATGGATTTCGCCGCTCTGTCGGCGGCGTTGACGGCGGGCGGCGTTTCATGGGGGCCCTATCAAAGCGTGCAACAGGCCTTGGCCGATGATTGGCGTTGTTCGACGCAAAACCCGGTCTTCGAAGAAGTGGACCAGCCCGGCATCGGGCGCTACCTCACGCCCGGCTCGCCAGTGGACTTTGGCGCCGCGCCGCGCGAAACTGTACAGCCCGCCCCGGCCCTGGGCCAGCACACGGACCAGATTCTGGCGGATATTCTAGGCTTAAGCGACGGCGAGATCGCGGGCCTGCATGATGACGGCATCGTCGGCGGCTAACCGCCTTAGGAGAGGACACAACATTGAGTGATTTAATCAGCGCGGAAGCGAAAACCTGGATCGGGCGCAGCGCGGAACCGGTCCGTATCGAGATCAGCCGCCGGGATATCGTCAAGTATTCCATTGCCACGGAACAGCAACAGCAAAAATACCTGGACGGAGACGAGGCCCCGGCCATGTTCATGTTCGGCGCCCTGCGCCCCGTCGTGCCCATGGACCAGTTGGGTCCGGACGGCATCGCGGCGGAAACTTTCCTGCCCCCGCTGCCCTTGAAGCGGGTCATGGCGGGGGGCACCGAGATGCAGTTTCACCGCCCCGTCAAACCGGGCGATGTCCTGATCGCCACAAAATCACTGCATGACTTAATTGCAAAGCAGGGCAAGTCCGGACCGCTCATTTTCGTTGTCACCAAACTGCGGGTCGAGACGGAGGGGGGCGAACTGGTCCTGGAAGAGCAACAGACGAGGATTTTCCGATGAGCGCGATCAACATTTCCGATCTGGCGGTGGGCCAGGCCCTGCCGGAGCGCAGCCACACGGCGACCAATGTCTCGCTGTTTCTGTATAACGCGGCGATCTGGAACCCTCATCGCATCCACTATGACGAGCCCTACACCACCAAGGTGGAAAAACATCCCGGCGTGGTCATCGACGGCCCCCTGCAGGGCGACTGGCTGAACCAGGCGGTGGTCAACTGGATGGGCGACGGCGCAACCTTGACGAATTTCAACTATTCCAACCGTCGCGCCTCCTATCTGGGCGAAACCCTGACCTCGGGCGGCGCCATCACGGCCGTCGACACAGGGTCAGGCACGGTTGATCTGGAGATCTTCATCAAGAATGAAGCCGGCGACGTGATCACACCCGGCACGGCGAAGGTGAGGTTTTCCTAGGCCCGTTCATATGACGGAAGATGACTTTACGCGCGGATTGACGACGATTGTCGCCATGGACATCGCCGGATACAGCCGGTTGATGGGCGTGGACGAGGCAGGCACCTTGTCCCGGCTGAAGGCGTACCGCGCCGTCATCGATCCCATCAACATAGCCCACGGCGGCCGCCCTGTCGGCACCGCCGGTGACGGTTTGCTTCTGGAATTCCCGTCCGTGGTTGATGCAGTCACCTGCGCCGTCTCTGTGCAGGCGGAACTGGCGGCGCGCAACGCCGGTTTGGCGGATGATGAACGGATGCTGTTTCGCGTCGGCATCAATCTGGGCGACGGCGATGATGTTTTCGGCGACGGCGTTAATATCGCCGCGCGCCTCAAGGCCCTTGCCGAGCCTGGTGGTATCTGTATTTCCCAATCCGTCCGCGACAGTATTCGTGACCGCATGCCCATCGCCCTTGACGATATGGGCGAGATCGAGGTCAAGAATGTCGCCCGCCCGGTGGAAGTTTATCGTGTCCTCGGCGAGAGTGAGACGCCGTCGGAGACGGCCGCCGCCGCGCCAATACCGGGGGCCATCAAAAATCCCCGAGCCGCTTTGATAGGCGCCGCGATTGCGTTTCTAATTCTGGCGGGAGCCGGCTGGTATGTGAACAGCTTCCTAACCGGAGGAAGATAAGCCGGGCGTGCCGCGCCGGCTATTTCCAGAATTCCACGTAGAACGAGACCGCGCCCAGGGGGGTGACATGATGCTCTATCTCCGGCTCGACGAGGCCCATTTGCCCGGCATTCAAGATCCAGGAATGCCGTTGGGACGTCACCGTGTAAAGCAGAATGCCCGATATTACGTGAATGACACCCCAGACACCGGGTTTGGTGCTGTGTTCCCGGCGCAGGCCGCCGGGAATTGAATGCTCGGAAAATGTCGCCGTGCGGTGGTAGGCCTTGAGGAATGGTGGCAGCGCGTTTGCCATGTTCGTTGATATATCATTGCCTTCCGGTTTCATTTCAAGTCGTGGCATGACGTGAACGGCCAGTCGAATTTTTGCCGACTTGCCCCTTGGCCCTGGATACCCGCGTCAAGCGCGGG
>JAPYPT010000104.1 GCA_029937535.1 Alphaproteobacteria bacterium | reverse complement strand
GTATCCAGGTTCTCCGCGCCGGCGGCGTAGGCCGCATCAAGGGAGGCCATTTGATCTTCCCGGCCCACGAACAGCGCCCCGCGCGGCGTCAAGATCGGCGTCTGGGTAAAGCCGTCGGGCGGTTCGGTCAGGAAGGCACGGCCGCCGCAGGTCAACGCGCGGATACAGGCGTTGCCATAGGTTTCCGTGAACAGCGCGGCGGAGCGGCCGGTGGTGTGATAGCCCGGCTGATCCTCCATCTCCAGCAGCAGCACGCTGCCTTCCGACGAGAGGAAATAGCCGGCGGAGGCGCCCGCCATGCCAGCGCCGATGATGACGAAATCGAATATAGCTTTCTCCGTCATAACTGGATCACCAGGCCATCTTCGGCGCATTCCTCCGCCACCTCATCCCGCACCGCCAGCATCGCGGGGCCAAGGTGGGTCAGAACCATGCGTTTGGCGCCGAAGTCCTCCCCGTGGTTCCGGATGTCGATATGGCTCATGTGGCCCTTGACCGGCGTATCATGGAAATAGCATTCGGCGATGAACAGATCCGCGCCCTGGCTCGCGGCACATAGATCGGGTGTAAATTCGCCGTCCCCCGAATAGGTCACGATTTTGTCCCCGACCCCGACCCGCAGGGCGGTTGGGTTGGTTTGCGGGGTATGTTTGGCCGCGAACGGCGTGACCGTCAGATCGAGAACCTCATTGTCCCGGCCGATTTCAAGTTCAACATATATGAGCGGAAATTTGGGCTGCATGACGCCGGAGCCGGGAAACAGGGCCTCCATGGCCTGATCGACCCGGGCTTCCACGCCTTTGGGTCCGGCAATGGTCAGCGGTGTCTCGCGGCGGGCGCCCAGCATGGCGTCGAGCAGCAGGAACGGCAGGCCGCCGAAATGGTCGCCATGCAAATGGGTCAACAAAACCGCATCGATGGAGTTCGGCGCGATCTCCAGCTTGTTGAGGGCGACCATGGAAGAGGCGCCGAAATCAATGGTGAACCGCAGGCCGCCGTCCTCCACCATGATGCAGGTGTTGAAACGCCCGCCACTGCCAAAGGCGTCACCACAGCCGACGAATGTGACCGAAACCGCCATATCCTACACCGTCGCCGTAACCAGGAACTGCGGGTTCAAGGCAAAAAACGTGCCGTCTTCCACCGCCTTAGCGGCCACATCGAGCACCCGTTGCACCACCTCCTCGTCATGCCTGCCGCCCTCGCGGGCATAGCCGGCCATATTCTGGAGAAAGATGAACATCCGCCCGGAGGTATCGGGCGCGGCGATCACCTCTACCTCGACATCCGTGAATCCCGCCGCCAAGGCCAGACCATACAGCTTGCGCCCGATGGCCGGGGTGCGGAAGGCATGGATCCCGGCGTCCAGTACCGACCGCCAATCCAGCGGCGCAATGGGATCGAACGCCGCCATATAGAAATCACTGTCGATGGCATGGACCTTGCCGCCCGGTTTCACCACGCGGCGGAATTCATGTAAACTGGCCAAGGGGTCGTCCACGTAGACCATGACGTTCTTGATCACCAGGCGGTCGAGGCTGTTGTCCTCCAAAGGCAGCATGTCCCCTTGCAGGTGCGTTACGCCGACCCGATCGGCGAAGCCCTCCGCCGCCACCCTGGCCTGGGTCCGTTCAACGAAATCGGCGTTGATGTCAAAGGCATGCACATGGCCACCTTCACCAACCCACCGCGCCAGTTCAACCGACAGATATCCCGGCCCGCAGCCATAGTCCGCCACGTCTTGTCCCGCCTGGATATCCGCCGGCTCCAACAACCTGTTGCCGCGCGCTCCCCAGACGAATTGCTGCTCGTACCGGTCCAGTCGGTCCGGCTCGATTTCGACCCAGTGGTCCTTGTAATATGTATCCTCGGTCATGCTGCCCCCGTATGTTCACTTTTATGATACTAGCAAGGTCAAAGGGCTGCCGCGACTCGCCAAACTACCTCTGTTATGTCACCCTGCCGTGCGCATTTAACACAAAATAACAATGATTGAGTGGAGGAGGATGTCATGCTTGAGTTTCATTCCGGCAGCAGCAACGCCGTCAATTCAAAAGCCGCCGTGCAGGAATGCGTTAATCATGCCTTCGGCGATCGTGATCCGGCGGATTGCACGGTCCTGATCATCCATTCGACCGTGGGCCACAACTTCGCCCAAATGGCGGCCGGCGCGCGGGAAGCCTGCCCGAATGCCGAAATTGTCGGCTGCACGGGCAGCGGCGTTATCGGCCGCGAGGGGGTCAGCGAGGCCATGCGCGCCATGGCCGTCATGGCCTTGACCGGTAGCGAACAGGCCGTCGCCGTAACCGGCGGCCTGAATGGCGCCAATTCGAGGGAACTGGGCGAGCAGACCGCGGCGGCGTTGAAGGCCAAGAATCCCGATATCAACATGCTGTATATTCTGACCGCCGGGCTTGATATCTCGGGCGACCGGATCATCCATGGCATCGAAGCGGTCTTTGGAGGTGAGATCCCCATATTCGGCGCCACGGCGGCGGATAATGGCAAGGCCAAGGGAACCTTTCAATTCCATGACCAGGAGGTGCTGGAAGACGGCATCATCCTGGTCGGCTTCTCCGATCCTGACTTAGAAGTTTTCTCCGGCGTTCACCACGGCTCCATTCCCGTCGAGGGCGCGGTCTTTGAAGTTACCAAATCGGAAGACAACCGGATTATCGAGCTGGATGGCAAGCCTGCCTGGGGCGTCTTGCTGGAGCGGTTCGGCTTGTCACCCGATGACACGGATCCGGCGGATGTTTTGCCGATCACAGGCCTGGGCATCGCCTTGTCCGAGGATGAAGAGGCGGTCTATGCCAACCCGCAAATTCTTCGCGTTCCGGTCAAGGTGTCGGACGATCATAAATCGTTTTATCTACCCACATCCGTGGCCGAGGGTACAAAGTTGCAGCTGATGCAGCGGGACGAGCAGTATATTTTCGATGGTGTGGAAAAACTGATGGAGCGGATGCAGGACGACCTGGACGGCCGCCGGCCCGTCGCGGTCTTTCACGCTGACTGCATGGCGCGCGGCCGTCATATGTTCAACAAGGTACTGAAGGACGAGATTATCGCCAAGATGCAATATCCCTTGTGCGGTGATGACGTCGTGCCGTGGCTGGGGGTTTACGGCTATAGCGAATATTGCCGCTTCGCCGGCAAGAACCATTTCCATAGCTATACCACATCGCTGTTCCCCATCATGCGCCGCGCCGGTTAACCGCCAGGGAATGTCCACGCCGGCGGCAACACGCAGTTATGAGGAGCTGGAGGCGCTGTGCGCCAAGCTGGAAGCGGAGTCGGGCCGTAACCTGGTAATGCAGCGGGACCTGATCCACGCCAAGGGCCAGGTCGATAGCGAACTCATGCGCTTTAAGGCGATCCAGGCCTATAGCGCCATGGCGCTACATGTGGACGACGCCGATGCCTTTTTTTCCCTGACATTGGAATCAGTCATTGAGGCCTTCGAGTACGAAGTCGCGCTGTTCCTACAGGCGACCGACAGTGAAAAACTGATGCGGGTCGGCGGCGAATTCGGCTTCGACGAGCCGCCAACAGAGCTGCCGTTTTCACCAAAATGGCTGAAGTCCGACGAAAGCGAAATACTCGCCGAAGATGATTTTTTGCTCATGGCCTGGGTCGAGCTGAACTTGGCGAAGGCGATTGTCTGCCCGTTCCATGACAAGAACGGAAATCTGGCGGGCATCATCCTGGGCGGCATCACCAAGAACGGCCTGGAATTCTTCGACGATATAGAGCCGGACCATTGTTCCGCCTTCACCGTCATGGTGCAACAGTCCGGCTCCCTTTGGACCAACCGGGAACTCAACGGTGAAATCCGTGAACAGAATGACCGTCTGGGCAGCTTGACGGATTCCTACAGCCGCTTCGTACCATTTCAGTTTCTCGAACTGCTCAACCGGGAATCTATTGAAGAGATCGACGCCGGCGATCATGTCTCCATTGAAACCAGCGTCCTGTTCGCCGACATCCGTGATTTTACGGCGCTATCCGAGGCGCTCGGCCCCGCCGGCACCTTTGCCGCCCTGAACGAGTTCCTGCTCGCCGTTGAGCCCATGGTGGAGCAGGAAAACGGCTTCATAAACCAGTATATGGGCGACGCGGTCATGGCGCTGTTTCCGGACCAGGTGGACGCGGTACTAAGCTGCGCCATTCGTATGATCGGACAATCCCGGGAATTGAATGCCCGGCGCAGCGGTAGTGGTGAAATGGCCATACGCTTCGGCATGGGCATCAGCAGCGGGCCCCTGATGCTGGGCGCCATTGGCGGCGGCAAACGGCTGGATAGCAATGTGGTGGGCGATACGGCGAACCTGGCCTCCCGTATTCAAGGCCTGACCAAGTTATACGGCGTCACAACCCTGTTCACCGAATTCACCCGGGCCCGGCTGGAACGTCAGGAAGACTATTGCTTCCGGGAACTGGACCGTGTGGTGGTCAAGGGCCGCGAGGCGGCGGTCTCCATATACGAGCTGTATGATTGCGATACCAAACCCATTCAGATGCAGAAACATGCCACCGCGCCACGCTTCGCGGAAGGGTTGGCGCATTACCGCAGCGGTGAATTTCAGGCTGCGCGCGAGCTCTTCGAGGCCTGCCACGCCGATGCTCCCGACGACAATGTGGCCAAACTATACATCGTCCGCTGCGCCGACCTGATCACCACCCCGCCCGAAGAACCCTGGCGCGGCGTCTGGGTTTTGGACGAGAAGTAGAAAACAACCCGAGCTGCCCAGTATCGGCGGTTAATCGCGCACGACAAGAACCGAACATTGGGCATGACGGACGATGCGGGCCGCGTTTGGACCCAACAGATAATCCGCCGCGTTGGGCCGGTGGGCGCCGACCACGATCAGATCGGCGCTTAGCTTCCCGGCCCAGATCAACACCTCTTCGTAGATGTTGCCCCGCGCGATGATGTGTTGGGCATTTTTCGGGTCGTCCATGTGCTTGGCGGTAAAGATATGGAGGTTCTTTTGCGTTTCCTCCAGCATCTTTTTCTCATGGTCCTCGGAAAAAAAAGATCCGACGATACTCATGCCGAAAGTCGGCACCACGGTCACCACGTTGAGCTTGCCGCCCGATTGCGCTGCGGCGGCCATGGCTGCTTGGAGAGCGCGGAGGGAGCTGACTTCGTCGCCTAGATCGACAGTAACGAGTATGTTCTTGAACATGAGACTGTCCTTCCCCTAGAGCAACCCGCATTCAATTGGATTCAATTGAATGCGGATAAGTTGCTCGATCTTAAAGGTTTTAGCGCATGGCCTCGCGTTCAATTGAACGCGACATGCGCTAGCTGGACGCCGCCAACTCTTCACGGGACCGGCGGCGGCGTTGCAGCAACACGACGCCGGCCAGCAAGATCACGGCGGGTAGATAGAAGATTTCCTTCCAGATCCGTTCCGCCGGCAGCAAGACGGCCTTCACCTCCACCGAAATGTCGCCATAGAAATCCACTTGCCGGCCTAGTTCCTCGAACGGCGAGCCGGGCAACGGTTCTTCCAACAGCGCCTTGCCGCCATCGACCATGATTATCAGACCGACCTTTTGCAGCCTTTGATCCGGATCGGCTTTCTTGCCAAGGGGAATGATCAGGCTGGTGCCATAGGATTGCTCCGCGTTGGAAACATCGGGCCCCTCAATGCGCACGCGCAATTCGCCACCCGCCGGTTCGGCGGCAATGATCTTCATAATTTCAGCGCCCGGATGGGTGATGAAGGGAGGTGAAACAATATCCAGCCAGTAACCCGGCCGGAATAGAGTGAAGGCGACCAGCAGCAGGATCGCCGATTCCCAAATCTTGTTCCGCACGAACAAATACCCCTGCGTGGCGGAGGCGAACAGCATCATGGCAATAACGGCGATAACAAAAACAAATATCCCCTTCGCCCAGCCCACGTCGATCAACAGCAATTCCGTATTGAACAGAAACAGGAATGGCAGCAGCGCCGTACGAATGTCGTATGCGAAGCCTTGTAGGCCGGTTTTGATGGGGTCGCCCCCCGATATGGCGGCGGCGGCAAAAGCCGCCAGACCCACGGGCGGCGTGTCATCCGCCAGAATGCCGAAATAAAAGACGAACAGATGCACCGCGATGAGGGGCACGATGAGGCCGCTTTTGGCGCCCAGGGCGACGATCACCGGCGCCATGAGCGAGGAGACGACGATATAGTTCGCCGTGGTCGGCAAGCCCATACCGAGGATCAGGCTCATCACCGCGACCAGCAGCAACATGACCAGCAGATGCCCACCGGCGAGGAATTCCACGAACTCGCCGACCACCTGATGGGCCCCGGTCAGGGCAATGGTGCCGACGATGATGCCGGCGGCGCCCGTGGCGACACCGATACCGATCATATTGCGGGAGCCCGCGATCATGCCCTCGATCCACTCATCGACGCCCTGACGGAAGACCCTGGCATAATCTCCCGTGCCGCGGAAGAAAGCCTTGATGGGGTGCTGGGTCAGGGCCACTGTGACCATGGCGATGACGGCCCAAAAGGCGGCCAGGGCCGGCGACAGGCGCTCAATCGTAATGCACCAGATCAGGATGACGATGGGCAGGACGTAATAGAGGCCGGTAATGGCGACGGCGCCGGCCCGGGGCAATTCTACGATCGGGGCATCGGGCGGGTCCACCACCAAGTCGGGGCTGCGGGAGGCAAACCACAACAGGATCAAATACATCGCGGCGGACAATGCCACGACCACGCTGAACGCCGCATCCGGCGCCGCCACCTTGATCCAGCCCATTCCGTAATAGACCGCCATGCCGAGAAACGAGATGCCGATGAAACCGCCGAGAAAGCCGATCATCTTCATCTTCACGGTCATGGTGGCGGGGGGTTTGGGCAGGCCTTGCAGGTTCAGCTTCATCGCCTCCAGATGCACGATGTAGACCAGGGCGATGTAGGAAACCAAGGCCGGGACTAGGGCATGTATGATGATGTCCTGATAACTGATGCCGGTGAATTCGGAAATCAGAAAGGCGGCCGCACCCATGACGGGCGGCGTCAATTGACCGTTGGTGGAGGAAGCAACTTCCACCGCGCCAGCTTTTTCCGCCGACAACCCGGTGCGTTTCATCAGGGGAATGGTGAAGGTGCCCGTGGTTACCGTATTGGCGATGGAGGAGCCGGAATACAAACCGCTCAAGGCGGAGGCGACGACGGCCGCCTTGGCCGGTCCGCCGCGCAAATGGCCTAGCAGTGCGAAGGCGATCTTGATGAAGAAATTCCCGGCTCCCGCCTTTTCAAGGATCGAGCCGAAAACCACGAAAAGAAAAATCAATGACGCTGAAACGTTCAGGGCGACGCCAAACACACCTTCTGTCTGCATCCAGAAATGCCACATGGCCTTGTTGAACGACGCGCCCTTCCATTGCACCGCCTCGGGCAGCCATTCGGAGGACCCGAAAAACACATATGCCACGAAGACACTGGCGACGATCACCAACGGCAGGCCGAGGGCACGGTAAACGGAAATGCCAAGAATGATCATGCCCATGGCTGAAAAGGTCAGGTCGGCCGTTGTCGGCAAACCGGCGCGGTCCGCGATGGATTCGTGAAATACCAGTAGATAGAGGCAACAAGACACACCCAGCAGCCCCAAGGTCCAGTCATACCAGGGAATGTGGTGGCGCGGGCTGTTCTTGAACAAGGGAAAAGCCATGGCCGCCAAGAAAATAGCAAAGGCCAAATGTACGAAACGCGCCTCGGACTTAATGATGATAAAAAAATTACTGCCCGTGAGGACACCAAGCGTGAATGGCAGATTAGAGGCGATGAATATCTGGTAGGCCGCCCAGATGAAACACATGATCAGAATGAAAGGAGCCTGCCAGTTCGTCGGTGCGCGGGCCCCGGTATCGACCTGGGCGACAAGGTCTTCCGCCTGGCTCGGGGCGGCAGCGGTCTCTGACATTCGATTTCCCCCGGATACGGGCGCACCCGTGTTTCGAATTACGTGACGCTATGAAATAGACGGGGCGCCCCTGCACATTGGAAGCGCCCCGTCATCTTTAGCCGGTCTTACATCCAGCCCTTTTCCTTGTAGTACTTGATGGCGCCCGCGTGCAGGGGAGCCGAGAGGCTGTCCTTGATCATCTCCTTCGGATTTAGGTGCCTGAAGGCGGGATGAAGTTTTTTGAACTGGTCAAAATTATCGAACACAGCCTTGACCAGGGTATAGACCACATCGTTGGGAACCTTGGCCGAGGTAACGAACGTCGCGCCGACGCCGAAGGTCTGGATGTCGGATTTGTTATTGTACATACCGGCGGGAATTGTCGCTGTCCGGTAGTAGGAATTATCGGCCACCAACTTGTCGATCGCCGGCCCGGTCACGTGCACAAGATGCGCCGCGCAAGTGGCCAGGGATTCCTGTGTCAGGGCCGAGGGGTGACCCACCAGCCAGAAATAGGCATCCAGCTTGTCGTCACACACGGCGGCACCCGTCTCAGCCGATTTCATGCCGGCGGCCAGCTTCAGATCGCTGCGTTTCCAGCCCATGGCCTCTTCCATGACTTCCCAGGTACCCCGGGTGCCGGAACCGGGATTGCCGATATTGAGGCGCATGCCCTTCACGTCGGAAATATTCTTGATGCCGGATTTGTCGGAGGCAATAACCGTCACCGGCTCTGGATGCACGGAAAAGACAGCGCGCAGGTCCTTGAAGGCGCCCTTGTCCTTGAACTTCGAGGTGCCGTGATAGGCATGGTATTGCCAATCCGACTGCGCCACGCCGAATTCCAATTCGCCGGCGCGAAGGGTGTTGATATTGTAGATGGAACCACCGGTAGATTCAGCCGAACACCGGATGCCATGTTTCTTGCGGCCCTTGTTGACCAGACGGCAAATGGCGCCGCCCGTGGGGTAATAAACACCCGTCACGCCGCCGGTCCCGATAGAGACAAATTTCTGTGCCGCTTCGGCACCTACAAGGCTTCCGGCCATGAGGCCGGCGGTCGCCAGGGTAGCAATAGCCAATTTTTTCACGGGTTCGTCCTCCTCATTATATAAGTGCGGTCTGAAACAAAATTATCACAATCGCGACACTAGCGAATATTTGCCATAATTGAAATACGCTCGATTTCTGATCTCTTGAGAAAATTTACCGACCTGCCACCACGGCGTCGGAGCATTTATGCCGGTGGTTTTAGAATTTCGAAATGCACGGCGGGGAAACTGCGGGCTATGACCTGCCGGGATTTCCAGACAAAGCCATCGACGGGATCAACCCAATACAGGTTTTCAAAGCGCCAATTGAGGCTGCGCGCGCTGTTTCGTTCCCGCACCAGGATTGTGTCGAAATCCAGCTCGACGATTCGCACCTTTCGTGGGCCCAGGCTTTCGAACACGGAATCGATGACCAGGCCAAAATGCGCACCCAGATCAAGATCGATGTAGCGGGTATGGCGGATAGGCTGGGTCAGCTTGTGCAGCAGCCGGTCAACCGGATCTATCTTATCCGCGCGGGTATTCTTGAGGTTTTCCGGGAAGCCAAAGGTCTTCACGACACGGCCGCCGCGCAGCGCCAGCACGGACCGGTCGAGGCCTGAAATCCAGTGCTGCTCGTCACCCTGGCTGCGGGCCAGTAACAATAGCGCCTGGGGTCCCTCACCAACCCTTGCAGTCATGGATGCGTATGGTAGTTTGGCCACGGTGGCACGCCGCAGAGGTAGATCGGGATAGCCGAAAATCTGGGTTTTTGCCACATCGACGGCATTGCCGACAATTGGGGATGATATGCAGCCGCCAAGCAGCAGACCCGCGCCGCCCAACAGCAGGGTCCGGCGCGTCTGGTCTACAGTCTGGTCTACAGTCTGGTCTACAGCGGTCATATTTCCATATCCAATTGCCGGCCAAGAAATAATGATTGGGATTGAGCACGGAATTCGCGTATTCCGGACCTGAGACGGTTCACCGCCTCAAGGAATTCGAAAATCTTCAGGAACGAAATTGAGGGCATGGAATGGTTCGCAGTCGTGTCAACGTGACGAACAGGAAACTAAATAATCCGCGGAGCCGGAGCAGCTGCGGTTTTGCGTTATTTTGGACTGTTATGTTGGTCCTGTCGACATCGCTGATCCCAAATTTTGCGCGGGCCCAAAGTGATGGCTTCAGCGGCGGCGCATTGGGTTCATTGCTGGAGCAATTGGAGACATTGAAGAGTAGCGGCGCCATAGATGCGTTAGAGGGCAGCGCGACTACTAGTTTGGATATTGCCCGCCAAAGCGGCATCGGCGCTATTTCCAAACTTCAAGAGGGCTCCGGCGCGGAGGCATCGCGAGCCGAGGAATTGCTGGATCGCGAGGGCCTTTTGAGTCTCGAGCAGAAGCTATTGGCCGATCAATATTGCCGCAGCAACTTGACCCTCGAGCTGCAGCAAGCGATCGCGTTGATTCCGCAGTTTTCCCCACTTGAGAAAGATTATTGCCGGCGCGCATCCGAACTGTTGCTGCAATACGGCTACGACTTTTTTAGACAGAAGGCGAACTTGCGGGCGCTGGATACGGGTACGATTTTTCCTGACTATGTTCTTGGCATTGATGACGAGCTGGTCGTTACATTCGTCGGCCGGCTAAATAAGAGCAATAGCATCCGCGTTGATCGGAAGGGGCGTTTGCTGCTACCCAACTTCAAACCAATTTTCGCCGCCGGTCATACATTTGGCGAAGTCCGCAGGGAAATCGCCGCCCGGACCGCCGCCAAACACCTTGGCACCGACGTTTACGTTTCCTTGGGTGCCGTACGGATTGTGAATATCCTTTTGTTGGGCGAGGTAAGGGAGCCCGGGCGAAAACACCTGACCGCGTTGAGCACGGCAATTGATGCCATTCGCCTCGGCGGAGGCATTAAAAAGACCGGCAGTGTACGCCGCATTCATGTTCAGCGTGGCGACGAAATATTCTGGATCGACACTTATGATCTGCTGTTTTCGGGCCTGGCCGCCCGAGACCTGACGTTGCGTAACGGCGACAGGGTTATTGTCCCGACATTGGGGCCTACCTATGCCTTGGCCGGCGACGTGAGGCGGCCTGGCATATACGAAATGCCCGAGGGCCGCCGAACCTTTACGATTGCCGAAGCCCTGAAGATGTCGGGAGGTACGATCAGGCCTCGTGGCAATAAATTCCATCACCTAACGTTTCAGGAATCCGGCCACCAGCAATTAAGCGAACACAAAAATCTGGCGGCCAAGATACAGGATGGCGATATTGTCCGGGTCAGCCGCGGGCAGAACATTCAGATGGGCGCGGTGGAGCTTAGGGGCCATGTCCAGGTTCAAGGCCGGCGGGCACTGGCCTCGACCACAAGCGTCGCTAAATTACTGGGTGATGCCAGTTCATTGAAGTCCAATCCTTATTTACTGCTTGGTGCTCTGGAAACAACGGACCCTCAGACCCGGGCCAAACGCCTGTTCCCGCTTAATCTCAAAAATATCCTACAAGGGCGGGAAGATTATGCGCTGCGTGACGGCGACCGGCTCATTGTGCTTGGCGGCGAGGATATCCGCTTTCTTTCGTCCGCCAATGTTCAGGAAATAGTCAGTCGCCGGATTGACGCGGAATTGAGACAGCGGCAATCCGGCCAGCAGCATACAGCGGATAATGGAGAACAGGGTAATGCGGATGGGACAGCGGCGGATCCTTTGGCATCGATCCAGAAAGCTTTGGCCGGACGGCAAATCCCGCTTTTTCAACCCGAAGGCCAAAATCTCGAGCCAGCATTCAGGCTAGAAACTCCGGAAGAAACCTTGCAGAAAGCCTGCGCCGGCATGCGGCAATTGCTGGCCATTGTTTCAGTCAATTCGGCCAATCGATTTTCGAATGCCGTGCGCACCATCGATACAGCCGGCATGGCGAGCATAAATCGGCAGGATTGCCCGCAAATATTTGACGATTACGCCGGCCTGTTGCCCCTGGCACTGGAGCATGCCGTGGCGGTCAACGGCGAAGTGCGCCGGCCCGGCGCCTATCCGGTTGTCGGTAATGTCAGTCTTACCGAATTGATTGCCGTCGCCGGTGGCCTCAGCCGTGAGGTTGACTTAACCCGCGTTGAGATTTCCCGTTACACGCCTGACTCCTTGAAGGGGTCCTCCGATACCTCGCGCGGTCTCGTCAATCTGGCGGAGATCGGCGCCGACAAGGTGATGGTCGGACCCGGCGACGTGGTCCGTTTCAATCCCGTCGTGACCGACCGCGATACCGGACCGATATTGCTGGTCGGCGAATTTACCCGCCCGGGCCTTTATGAGATCCGCCGCGGCGAACGGTTATCCGAGGTCATCGCCAGAGCCGGGGGCTTGACCGAACAAGCCTATCCCTATGGCGGCGTCTTTACCCGGCAGCGTGTTCAGGCGGCGCAAAGGGCCGGTTTTCTAAGGGCCGCGCGGGAATTGAACTCCGCCCTGGCCGTTGTCGCCGTACAGCGCAACGTCAACCCACAATCCGTCCTCGCCTTACAGAGTTTTGCCAAGCAATTGGGAGACGTGGAATCCCTGGGCCGTGTCGTGACGGAAACGGATCCGACCGTGTTGCAGGTACGCCCCGAACTGGATTCCGTGTTGGAACCGGGCGATCGTTTGTATATGCCCAAGCGGCCGAATTTCGTCACTGTGGTTGGCGATGTGCTTAATCCCGGCGCCATGCAATTCATCGCCGGCACCACGGCGGATGAATATATCCGTCAGGCCGGCGGCTTTCAAAGATCGGCGGACGAAGACCGTATATTCGTCGTCTACCCCAATGGCCAGGCCGAACCACTGGCCGTGAACGTTTGGAATTTCAATCCCGTGCAGTTGCCGCCCGGCAGCTCCTTGGTGGTACCAAAAGATCCCGCTCCATTGGATCTGTTTACCTTGGTCCGCGAGGGGTCATCATTGATCAGCCAACTCGCCGTGACCGCCGCCTCGCTCGCCGTAATCAGCCGCGATTAAGGGTCGTAGTTTGGCAGTTGAGGGTATGGTTCCGATGAAATTCACGAAGCGCTCCCGGCAGTTGACCAGGAGATGGCCTCGCCTGCCGTTTGCCTTGGCTGCAACGGTGGGGATTGCATTATTTTTGGTATTCCTCTCGTCCAACCCATCATTCGCCACCCCTCCGAAGAGAATTGTTCACGCCCCGAATTGGGCCACGGCGAATGATTTTGGCAGCGTCGGATTGCTCCAAACACGGACCGCGCGGTTCCGCGACGACGGCGTATTGGATGTTGGCGCCACGATTTTGGATCCCTATCGCCGCTATTATATTTCGTTCCAGGCGATGCCCTGGCTGGAAGGCACATTCCGCTACACTGAAATTACCAACCGTTCATTTTCCATCGGCGGCCTGGCATCGACGGAGGACTTCCAGGATCGTGGCGCCGATTTGAAATTTCTTTTGCTGAAAGAAGGCAGATATATCCCGCAAATCGCTTTTGGCCTGCAGGACGGTATTGGCACGGGTCTGTTTGCCGGTGAATATTTGGTGGCATCCAAAGGCTATTACGACTTGGATTTCTCCGCCGGCGTCGGGTGGGGTTATTATGCCTCGGGCAGCAAAATAAAGAATCCCATGACGATTATTTCCGATGCCTTCAACACACGCCAAGGTAGCGGCGGATTTGGCGGCGAGGCAAATTTCGGTGACTATCTGTCAGGCAAGACGATCGGAATATACGGCGGCGTCGCGTGGCGTACACCCATCAAGGGTCTGTCGTTGAAGCTGGAGGCCAGCACACAGGACTATCAGTCCGAACCTTTGGGCAACAGCTTTAAACGTGACCTGCCGATCAATTTTGGTTTCGTCTATCAGCCATTTCCGTGGCTGGAGCTGTCGGGCGCCTACGAGCGGGGCAATACCACCATGTTCCGCGCTTCCGTCAAATCGGATGTCAATGACGTGAGCTTGCCCAAGGTCGACCCGCCGCCGCCGAAACTAAAACCGCGTTCGCGGGCAGCCAGGAACCAGGCAGGCTCCGCCAAAGCCGCGCTGGACGGTGATCCCACATTCACCCTGGCGCCTCGGGTCGCCATCACGGTCATCCAGCCGGGCGATCCGGTCCCGATCACGCCACGATCGTTGCAGGCCTACCGTGACAGCGGCCGTGATCGAAACCAAACCGCGACGGTCGATGCCCTGTTCCAGGGATTTGAAGATCAAGCGATGCAGATCTCGTCGATAGAAATTCAGGCCGATGAGACCAAGGTCTATCTGTCATCTGGTCTGCGGGATGCGCCAAGAGAGCGCCGCATCAAGGCCGCCCGGCTTGCCGCGATTGCCTTGCCGTCGGGTAATGGCCGTATCACCCTCATTGAGAAAACGGGTGAAACGGTGGTCCATCAGGTCACCTTGACGCGCGGCGAAATTGAACGCGGCAACATCGTGGACTACCTGTTCGACAACCTCGAAGCCAAGGGCTTTACGATCGAGGCCATTGATTTCACGCACGCCCGGGCCCGCCTGGTCATGTCACGGGTCCCCGAGATGAACGATGACGTCGAACGGGCCGCGGCGGAGATTGTCTTCAAGGCCGCCCCGACGCCGCTACAGGAAATCGAAATTGTACAGCTGACCCGAGGTCTGCAAAAAAGCCGCGCCGTCATACGGCGCCGCGATGTCCAACGCGCGGCAAGGGTCGATCAAATGTTCGACGGCCTTGAGGCGAGTGGTTTCACGGTCGAATCTCTTGATCTGACCAAAGGTGAAGTCAGAGTCTATCTCTCGTCCGACCCCCGCGGTAGTCAAGACGTCGGGCAAGATGCCAAGCAAGCAGAATATGAGGCGGCGGCGCGGCTGGTTGCCGAACATGCCCCAAGCGGCGTTTCATCGGTCGAGATCGTGCGCCTGGCGGCTGGAGTGGAGGCGAGCAGGGTCATACTGCGGCGTAAAACTCAAGGTGGCCTGTCCGCCGGCGGCGGCAAGGAGGCGGTGGAGAGCGCCGAATTCGTTCCCGATTTGACGGACAACGAGAAAAATGAACTGGCGCTACGGATATTCAAGGATCTTGAGGCCGCCGAATTTACCGTCGATAAATTTGAAATTACCCGGCGCAAGGCAACCATATTCGTCACGCCAACCAAATTCCGCGAGCATTCCCGAAACGTCGGCCGGGCCAGCCGCGTTGTCGCCTCCCATGTCCCGGACAGTGTTGAGGAAATCGAAGTCGTCACCATGAATGCGGGCCTGGAAACCGCCCGTGTCAAGATTATGCGCAGCGACCTGGAGGCGGCCGTGCAACGACGGGGAAGCCCGGAAGAAATTTGGGCCCGCGCCACCATCTCCGGCCCGCAACCCAGCCCTCCTTTCGGGACAAAAACCGCCGCCGATGCAACCGTCATCGACAATCCACGCCGCTACCCGACCCTGGGCTGGGATGTCCGCCCGGCCCTGCGCAGTCATATCGGCGGCCCCGATGCTCTGTATCTGTACCAGGTCTGGATCGCATTTTCAGCTTCGGCGGAGCTTTATCGAGGCCTGTCGGTGAACGCCATCGTGGGCAAAAACGTCAAGACCACATTGGACGAAATCACCCTGGTATCCGACAGCCTGCTGCCCCATGTGCGCAGCGACCTCAGGCTTTACCATCAGGAGGGCGCGGATGGAAATATCGTCCAACTGCAAACGGAATATATTTTTCAACCGGCCGAGAACTGGTTCGGCAGGGTTTCCGCCGGGCTGTTTGAACAGATGTTCGGCGGCTACGGCGGCGAGATCATGTATCGCCCCTATGGCTCCCGCCTGGCGATGAGCTTGGACGTCAACCGGGTGCAGCAAAGAGACTATGACCAGCGGTTGGACTTCATAAACTACAAAATCACCACGGGGCACCTGAACACGTATTACAAATTCCCGTACAAGGGACTGATTGGCGAATTTCATGCCGGGCAGTTTCTGGCCGGCGACCGGGGCGTGCAATTCGGCCTGGTCAGGGAGTTCGATTCCGGCATCGCCCTTGGCGGCTGGGCGACGTTTACCAATGTATCGGCGGAACAGTTCGGCGAAGGCAGTTTCGACAAGGGCATATACATGCGCATCCCGTTCGAGCTGTTTCTCGCCACATCCACCCGCCGCGCCGGCTCCCTCGCCTTCCGACCCCTATCCCGCGACGGCGGACAGCTCCTGCTCATCAAGAATCGCCTGTTCGGGATGATCGAGGGCGGCAACCTGGACCGCGTCATGCACAGATGGGACCGCTTCCTAGATTAGCCCTTGGCGTTGCCCTTGATCTTGGCCCAGCTGTCGCGCAGGCCGAGGGTGCGGTTGAACGTCAGGGTTTCGGCCCGGTCGCGGCAGAAATAGCCCAGGCGTTCGAACTGCACGGTCTGGCCGTGGGGCTGGGCGGCCAGGTCTGGTTCCAGCCAGGCGAGGGGCAGGATTTCGATGGATTCCGGGTTTAGATCGGCGAGGAATTCGTCGCCAACCGGGGGCTCTTCGCTGTTGAACAGGTTTTCGTACAGGCGCACCTCTGCCCCCACGGCGTGGGCCGCCGATACCCAATGGATAGTGCCCTTGACCTTGCGGCCG